>JARLHB010000571.1 GCA_031292465.1 Ignavibacteriaceae bacterium | reverse complement strand
TTAAATTCATCAGACCAGACTAATTTATAACCCTGGGCAAATATTTGTGAAAGAGTGATGGCGGAAATAAGCAGTATTTTTGAAAAGATGTTCATGTTGTTCTTTGTTGTTATTATGAAAATAATAAATTACTGCAACAAAATTCGTGCGAAGGAAATAAAGCTGTTTATGATTAAAAAAGAAGACGAATTTATTAAAATGATAAAAAGCTTATTATCATACAAATAAAAATCAATTACCAGCTAACGTTACGCAAAACAATGTTTTTGTACAGCGAATCGCTGATTCGCTTCTTTTATTGTAATAAAAATACGTACTAATTTGCATAACGTAAGCGTATAATTCTGGCTAAGGCATTACCTCCGGTTGTTTCGGCAGGTATTTAATCCACTCATACCACGGGCCAAGATAGGGGACGGCAGCTATTCTTCCCCCGAAACCTATATACCTGTAGGCAAACATTGGAATACTTGTAACCTTTACATTCTTAAGGGCTTTTTCATCAATGGAAAACTGATATTTTTCTGCAAGCCGGGCTATGTATTTATAAAATTTTTCATCAAATTCTTTTCCGAGAAGTGAATATTTTATCTGGGTTTTTACCGAATCAAAGTCTTCATCTGATTTTGTTGCAGTGCTTTTTCTGCCGATAAGCTTAATTACCGAATACCCGCTGTCTGTTTTAACAGGGCCGTAAATTTCATTCATCTTCATTCTGGAAGCAATTTTGCCGATTTTGCCGAATGAGCTTACCGGAAAATATCCGAACTCTCCGCCGTTTGCTTTAGTCCATGTTCTTTGAGAATATGTTTTTGCCAGCTCCCTGAAGTCTTTGCCGGCCTGCAGTTCTTTAAAAACTGTTTCTATTACTTCAAGGTCGTCATTTAATATTTCTATAATATTTACTTTTTCGGTCTCACTGCTGTTCAGGTATTCGTTTTTAATTTCTTCATCTGTAACGCTTACTGAATCTTTGAATGTATTTTTTAACATCTTGGCAAGATAATCTTCTTTCCAGATGTTTATATCCTCTTTCACTTCGGGTGCGTTTTGAAGTCCCTGTTTTAATCCTTCTTCTGCCAAAAATTTATATTGAATATACTTGTTCAGATTTTCCATTAAACTGTAAGCGGTTGTATTTAATGACGGATCTTTAATAGTAAACGGATACGCAATAAGGCTGAATAAATATTCTTTTAACGGCAAAGACGTTTTGGGAATATGAACGATATCTTTTTTCAGTACAACAGGCCCAAAATCATCCATCAGTTTTATTAAGTTCTGCTCATCCAGATACAACAGCCCGTGGTTGCCATAATCATGATTTGCCTTCTTTTGTGTTAATATTTCTGATACTTTATTGGTTAGTTCAATAAATAAAGTACTGTCAACAACCGCTTTTTTATTCTTGTAAAATTTGCCAAGGTACTTTAACCCGACTATTCTGGACTTTCTCATCCTGATAACATTTAATATTGTCTTATCATAATCCGGGTCTTTCGCATTCATAGGCACAATGGATTTTATGCCGATAAGTTTAAAAATAAACCATCCGCCGTTTGTTTTAACAGGAGATGTATAGTTTCCGATTTTAAGGCTGTATAATGTATCTTCAACAAAATCATCCTGCATTTGTCCGAAAGTGATTTTAACAACTGCTTTATTTGAATCATATTCCAATTCATCGGAGTATTTTTCTATTGAATCAAAAGAAACGCCGCTTTGTATTTTTTTATAATAATCATAAATTATTGAAGAATCCTGTGCGGAAATAATTTTTACTTCAAGCGATTTTGATTTTCTGTCAATTGCTTTCTGAATATCCTGCTGGCTTATATTTACCTGTGCTGAAATTACCTTATTGTAAAGTGCATCGCGTACAAGCAGGTCTTTTATTTGCTGTGCAGAATATTTATAATATTCAGTGGTATCAAAGCCCAGGCGGTTTGCTTCAATGGCTAAAAGCTTTTCTGCAATTATTGAATTTGCCAAATCCTGTTTTGAAGAATCCTCGCTGAACTGGTCGCGGGAAAGGTGAGGGACAAGCTCGTATCTTATTTTGAACTCGCGTTCGCTTATCTTTTCGTTGCCTGCTTTCCCAATATATTTATCAGCAGATTGTGCATTTAAAATGCCCGATAAAGCAAATAGTACTGCAAAAAAGTATTTCAATTTGTCCATTATTCCTGTTTCTAAAAAAAAGTAATTTATAATTTTACGATTTGTAATCCTTTATTTCAAACCAAGTGATTCAAGATATGCTGTATTTGTTTTGCAATTTTTCAGCTTAATGTTTTCCAGATATCCGGAAGCTGCATTTTGAATTAATCCCCTGTCAATATTAATTTTTCTTATATCACTAAAGGTTTGTTTTAATGAATCGGCAAAATCCATTATCTTATCATATCCTTCAGGCTGCTGAATAGAAACTATAGCATGGTCTGTATCCAATCTTTTAAATGTCCAGAAGCACCAGCCGATATCATTGTTATCAAGCAGAGTCCTGAATGAATTTACCCATGCCATATTATTTTCACCGGATTCACCAAGCCATATCGGAACATTATATTTATCTCTGAAATCAATATAATCCTGTATAACTGTCTGAGTAGTATCGCTCCAGTATTTGTGAAATGTGTAAACTAATTTAGAATCAAAAGGTTTGCCGAAAACTTTGAAGTTTGAATCCCATTGTGCTCCGCCTAAAATTATTATATGATTTTTATCTGCTTCGCGTATGGCTTTTGTAATTTTTATATATAGCGGTTCAAGCAGGGGATTAAGTTTATTCGTATCAAAGTAATGCGCAATTGGTTCATTTAAAAGGTCGTAGCCGAGTACATACTTTTCGTCCTTATACCTTTCAGCTATTTCTTTCCAGATTTTTACTGTTAGTTCCTGAGATTCAGCATTCTCATATAAATAAGGATAACCCCAACTGTCGTCAATATTATCGCCTGTTTGTCCGCCGGGGGCGCAGTGCAAATCGAGTATTGCATAGATGCCGTATTTACTGCACCATTTAATTACTTTATCAAGAAGTTCAAATCCGGGATGGAGGCAGTTATCCGAATAATCAATGCCGGTAAAAAGTTTGTAATGAAAAGGGACCCTGACGGAATTAAATCCATGTTCTTTAATAAATTTTATATCTTCCTCATTTATATAATTTCCCCTGAACTCGTTCCAGAATTTATTTGCCGCATCAGGCCCTAACAACTCGTTAAAAACTTCGTATATCTTTCTGGTTGATTCTGCTTTCTTGAACTTAAACATGTATCCTTCAGGTTCAAGCCAGTTGCCTATGTTTATCCCTTTAAGCTTTAACTCTTTGCCGTCCGGGCTGATGATTTGTTTGCCTTTGGTTGTTACAAATCCATTGTTTTGCGCTTGCAGGGTTATAGTAGCTACAGAAATAATAATAACAACTAATAATTCGTATTTAATATTACTCATATTTACGTAATAATTATGTTAAATTAACTATTAAATAGTGTCTTTATTTTACCACTAAGACACTAAGAGCACAAAGAAACACTAAGATCAATGCTCAATTAGAAATCTTTTGAAAAACACGCACATAGTCAATTGTCATTTGCTGCGGAAAGACAGTGGTATAATCCGGGCTGCCCGGCCAGTTTCCGCCTACTGCAACATTTAATACAAAGTGAAATCTTTGATCAAAAGGTTTTGTGATTTTTGTTGTAAAGTATTTTACACTGTCAACAAAAATACTGATTGACGTTGAATCCCATTCAAGTGCAAAGACATGAAAATTACTTAAAAAATAACCAGTCGGTAATGTATAATTCCCGCCTTGCTGCTGGTGCGGATTGCCATAATGGATGGTCCCGTAAACCTTATTAGCCTGGTGCCCGAGTTCTTCCATAATATCGATTTCTCCGCTTGATGGCCATCCGCCGTAAACCCAATCAGTAGGCAGCATCCATATGGCAGGCCACAGGCCTTGTCCATAAGGAAGCTTAGCTCTTACTTCAAACCTGCCGTATTTCCAGTCGCCTTTACCGCTGGAGTTGAGCCTTGCAGAAGTGTAATCTTTTCCGTTATAGGTTTTCTTCAGAGCTTTTATAATTAGACAGCTATCCTGAATAAAACTATTTTCCGGGAGTGCAGTATAATATTCAAGTTCGTTATTTCCGCCACCGTCGCCGTTCACTTCGTAATTCCATTTTGAAGTATCTATTGATGTTCCGTTGAATTCATCATTCCATACGAGTTTATAGCCGGCAGGAGGGATAATACTATCTTTTTTAACGGATGAAGTATCCGGGTTTGTTATTCCGTCATTCTTTTTGCAGCATGAAATTGATGCGCCGAAAATAAATATAAGGCTGATTATTAGAACATTCTTGATATTCATAAGATTTTCCTAATATGTTAATCCGTATTTATAAGGAAACAGGGGATCATAAATTTGATCGCCGTAATTTAATGGAAGCTGGCTCATGTCTTTAGGCCATGAGTGTGTTAATTTGCCGACCGGCTTGTAATCTCCGAAAATGACATCCGATACTCCTTCACCCTCGGTGCCGGGCAGCCATGCAGCTAAAATAGCATCCGACTTATCCAGTATGTTTGAAATTATCATCGGCCTGCCGGAAACGAGTATAACAACAGTGGGAATATTTGCATACTTAACATTAACTAATGTTTGATAATCCTGTGCAGAAATAGAAAGGTCGGTTCTGTCGCCGTTTCCTTCGGCATAAGGCGTTTCGCCGATAACTACAATTGCCGCATCATATCCACCTGCTCCCGTACCGTCTTTTGAATAAGTAACCTGTGTTGAGGATGAGACAGCGTTCTTTATGCCCTGTAAGATAGTTGTTCCGGCAGTTATATTGCCGCTGCTTCCTTGCCAGGAGATAGTCCAGCCTCCGCACTGGTTTCCTATATCATCCGCATTGCTGCCAGCTACAAATATCTTTGAAAGATTTTTAGCCAGTGGAAGTACTTTGTTGTTTTTTAAAAGGACTAATGATTCCCTTACACATTCTCTTGCAATTTCCCTGTGTGCCGAAGAGCCGACCTTTGCGGTGTAAGTTCTGTTAGCAAGAGGATGATCAAACAAACCAAGTTTCATTTTTATTTTTAGAATTCTCTTTACTGCATCATTAATTCTGTCCATTGATACGGCACCGGTTTGTACATCTGCTAATAAAGAGGCGATGAATGTTTTATAATCGGTAGGAACCATAACCATATCAATACCGGCATTTACAGCCGAAGCAATTTGAGCTTTAAAATCTCCGGGAAGCTGATATAAAGCGCCCCAGTCAGAAACAAGGAAGCCGCTGAAACCGAGTTCTGTTTTTAAGACATCGGTAAGCAGGTATTTTATTGAGCTAAGCTTTACGCCGTTCCAACTGCTGTATGAAACCATAATTGAGCCGACACCGGCTTTTATAGTAGAAATATAGCCGGGAAGATGAATTGCCCGTAATGTAGCCTCATCGCAGATGGTGTTGCCCTGATCTTTACCGCCTGTAGTTCCACCATCGCCGACATAGTGTTTTGCACATGCAAGTATTGACCCCGCATTGGAAAGATCGGTTCCCTGGTAGCCGAGTACTTCCGCCTGAGACATAATTTGCTGAATTTCCGGTGTCTCCCCAAAGCTTTCGTACGTTCTGCCCCAGCGGATATCTCTTGAAACTGCGATGCAGGGGGAGAAAGTCCAGTTTATTCCTGTCCCAAGCACTTCTTCGGCAGTAGTTTCCGCTGCCTTTTGAGCAAGCGCAGCATCCCACGTACAGCCCATTCCGATGTTATGGGGAAATATTACCGCACCTTTAACGTTGTTATTTCCGTGCACGGCATCTATACCGTAAATTAGAGGTATTTTTAATCTTGTTTTTATGGCAATGTTCTGATAGCTGTCGCACATATCAGCCCAGCCGGCAGGGGAGTTCTCGGAAGGAGCAGAACCGCCTCCGCTTAGTAATGAGCCGAGGAAGTAATTTTTTATATCATCAATATTTTGCAGAGCCGAACGGTCAACCTGTGTCATTTGCCCGACTTTCTCTTCAAGAGTCATTTGTGCAACAAGAGCATCCACTTTTTGATCTAATGTCTGCGTATTATCATCCTGTGTAGGGTTATCATTTTTTGTTTTGCTACAGCTTAAAATTACAAATCCCACAATAACTATCAAGAAAATTATAAGTCTTTTCATAATGATTTTCTTTGCTGGTTAAAGATAAAACATTTATTTGTGACAAATATTATGCCCTACCTGCAATTATTTAATTTAAACGGTAAGAGTTAAAAATTTACCAGCGAGCAGGCGTGTTACGTAATTGCCACGTCACTTAGGGTATGAATATAAATTGAAAGGAGAAATTTAGCTTTCCCATAGAGATAGAAGCCAAGCCGTATAATGTGGGCTAAGAAGTGGCTAAAGCCGGGTGTCTTTTAGTTTTTATTCTCACCGACTCAAAGACTGTGTGAAAACTCATAACAAATTCATAAATATTCAATTTTGTACTTTTGTCCTTTAACTATAAAGCGGCAGATAAACCGTTAAAACGGTTGAAAAGTTTTTCTTCTCCATCATTAACACCGCGATTAATCGCGGTGTTAATGATATAATAAAACTTTCATTTAACTGTTTTAACAGTTTATCACTCGTTAAGCAAGAATCATAAATATTAACTAATTGCAATTTAATTCATGCAAAACCAATTTTCACACAGCCTCTTAATTCATGGGCTGCTTTAATCAAAACATAAATTGTTAACCATTTCAACGGTTTATTTTCTAATAATTTTAGTTATGGATAAAATATCTATTCAAAAGTAATAATAATAAAAAGTCAGGCTTTTTAATCCCGAAATTCATTTGAATTTTATTATTTTGATAAAACCATAATTATCAATTTGATAAATATTTATGAAATATATTGTTATTTTTTTCTAATTTAGTCTGTGATTAAATGAATAATTAATTTTTAGACGATAATAAGCTAAAAATATTATTTCTTGTTCTGTTTCTTCTTATTGTATTTTGGTTTGGTTATTGATTGGTAAAGCGAAATTAAAAATATGGTTTTATCTGTAATCAACATAATAACATCAATTCTATCCTACATCAACAGGCGAGATCATAATGCAATTCTCTAAAATCTTTTATGTTATTGTAAGCACTATTCTTGTAACTGCATTTATGCTGATAATATACGTCTCCCGTTCAGGTAATGTGAATGATAAAGAGGAGGGGAAACCGGTCAAAATTTATTTTGCAGATAATATTTCCTCAGCACACAGGGCTGTTATAAACCGTTTCAATGAAATGTATAAAGGGCGCATTGAAGTTGTCCCGATAGATCTGCCGTTTAATAAATTTACTACAAATGACAGGAAAGAACTTCTTGCAAGATATTTCAGAAGCAAAAGCGACAGGATTGATGTTTTTTCCGTGGACTTAATCTGGGTTCCGCGCTTTGCAAGATGGGCAATGCCGCTTGATGAGTATTTGCCGGACTCAGAAAAAACCCAGCTTCTTAAATATGCTTTAAAATCGTGTTATTATAAGGATACTTTAGTCGCTATCCCTCTTTACCTTGATGTTGCAATGATGTATTACCGCAAAGATTTAGTAGAAAAACTGGAAAATTACAAACAGGTGGAAGATGAATTAAAAAATTCAATTACCTGGGAAAGATTTATAGAACTTAGCAAAAGTTTTAACAGTAATCCGTTTTACGTATTTCAGGCAGATGATTATGAAGGTTTAATGTGCCAATACACCGAAATATTAGACAACATGAACGGAAAATTAATGGATAATAGCTCCCTTATGCTGAATACGCCGCAAGCTGAAAATGCTCTCAGTTATCTAACTGATTTAGTCAATAAATATAAAATTTCACCTGTGGAAGTTTTAAGGTTTAAAGAAGATGATTCATACAAATATTACCTGCAAAATAACGGCGTATTCCTGCGGGGCTGGACGGGGTTGTTTCAAAATAACGCTATTGGTAAAAAATATATAAACCAGAAGGATAATTTAGTGGAAGTGCCGCTTCCTCATATAAAAGGCTCTAAGCCTGCATCGGTTTTTGGCGGATGGGACCTGATGGTATCAAGGTTTTCTTCAAAAATTCCCGAATCTATACGGTTTATTAAGTTTCTGATGAGCGAAGAGGCTCAGAAGATTTTATTCGAAGAAGGCGGATACATACCTATAAATAACAGAATTTATAATGACCCATCTTACAACAAAGAAAGCAGCCGGCTTGAGTGTTATTACCGGCTGGTTCAAAATGGAATATACCGGCCGTTTTCGGAACAGTATACCAATGTCTCGGATATTTTATCTTATTATATTAACCTTTCTTTGAAGGGAACACTTACTCCGCATGATGCGCTTTATAAAGCTAATGAAAAACTTAAATCAAAAAGTATATTACTTAAATAAAAGTTTTAGCCATGAGTAAAAAAAAAGTTATAGAAAAGCTGAAAGAGTACCACTTTCAATTTAAGCATTTAACAATAATATTTGTTGTACTCTTCTCGTTTCAGTTAATTGTATCATTCATCAACAAGTCTTCAATAAGAAGTTTTTTCGACAGTACGCAGTCATGGTACCAGAAAGACTCGGCTGAAAGGCTTGCAAACTTAACTTCTACAACTTTCGAACTGCTTCTTGAAACAATAAACAGAAAAAAGGACATAGATAAAGAAGAACAAAGCCGTATTATAAAAGCGTTCAATATACTATTCAGTCAGGAAATTTTACAGCACAACATTGAAGAGATGTGCATTCTTATA
>JARLHB010000061.1 GCA_031292465.1 Ignavibacteriaceae bacterium | reverse complement strand
CAGGTTCGGTAACTAAAGCTATTCAGGCATGTAAAGAATTTAAAGCGAAAAAAAATATTGCTGCTAAGATTGAGGTGGAAACTACTAATCTTGATGAAGTAAAAGAGGCATTAAATAGTGAACCGGATTTTATCATGCTGGATAATTTTAAAGTAGATGAAATGGTAAAAGCCGTAAAATTAATCAATGGAAAATGTTTAATTGAAGCTTCCGGCGGAATAGATTTGAATACGATTAGAGAAATTGCGGAAACAGGTGTCGATTTTATTTCCGTCGGTGCACTTACACACAGCGTAAAAGCCCTTGATATTTCTTTAGAAATTAAGACAAATTAAAATGGAACGGGCAGGCTGCCCGTTCTGCATGGTTAGTTATACAAATGATGTTTGATAAGTTAAAACAATTAACAAAAGATACAGGTGTTTATGGAATCAGCACAATTATTGGCAGGTTCCTTACATTTATTTTAACACCTTATTACACCCATGTCTTTAACAGAGCTGATTTTGGAATATTTACCAACTTTTATGCGTTTATCGGAATTTTCAGTGTAGTGTTTATTTACGGTATGGATGCGGCTTACCTTAAATTTGCTTCCAAGCCTGTAATAGGTGATAAAAAGGATAATTTTTCTACTCCTTATTTATTTGTCTTTTTTGTCGGAATAATAATAAGCGTGATAATATTTTTATTTCAGTCTTCCGTGGTTTCTCTGCTGGAAATTTCGCAGTCTTATTCCTATTTGATGAAATATGTAATAGGAATCCTATTTATCGATTCAATTTGTGTTATCCCTTTCTTAACCCTCCGGCTGGAACACAGGGCCAAAAAATTTGCAGCTTTTAAGCTTATTAACATTATAGTGAATGTACTTCTGAATGTCTTTCTTATTTCAAGATTAAAGATGGGAGTTGAAGCAGTATTCATAAGCAATATTATTGCCTCGTTAACTTCACTAATATTACTTATGCCTACTGTTGTTAGTAACCTTAAATTTAAAACTAATAATCTTTTATTAAAACGGTTATTAAAATTCGGGCTGCCTTATTTTCCCGCAGGCCTTGCCGCTATGATGATACAAAGTATAGACAGGCCGATTTTAACGCATTTAACCGACATAAGTACCAGCGGACTTTACAGTGCAAACTACAAATTGGGCATTTTTATGATGCTGTTTGTAAATATGTTCCAATATGCATGGCAGCCATTCTTCCTTCAGAATGCGGAAGACAAAAATGCAAAGGAAATGTTTGGTAAAGTTTTAACATATTTTACAATTGCAGCCAGTTTTATTTTAGTTGTCCTTTCATTATTTATTGATGACCTTGCAAAAATCCATTTTGCAAACCGTACTATAATAGGAGCTTCATATCTTAGCGGGTTAAATATAGTTCCGGTTGTACTGTTTGGGTATATGTTCCTCGGTATTTATACAGTATTTACTGTCGGAATATTTATTAAAGAAAAAAGCATATACGTTCCCGTTATTACCGGTATTGGTGCTGCTATTAATATCGGGACAAATTTTGCTTTAATACCTGTAATGGGAATTATGGGTGCAGCAATTGCCACTCTTGCAGCATATTTTGTTATGGCGGTTATTTATTTCTTCGTTACGCAAAGGTTTTACAAAATTAACTATGAATATGCTAAGCTGGCAAAAATATTCATCTCTTTATTTATTGTTGCTGTTATTTATTATCTGCAATTGTTTAGCGGCACATTAACTCTAACGAATAAATTTTTAATGCTGCTACTGTTTATAATCCTTCTTGTTGTATTTAATGTGGGCAGGGAAGAATTTATATTCCTAAAGAAAAGGTTTCTTAATCAGGGTGCAAAAAATTAATTATCCCGGGAAAATTTAATGGTTGATAAAGTCTCAGTAAAAATAAAAAGATTAAATCCAGAATTTAATGATATACCACTCCCGTCATATTCTACTGAAGGCAGTTCAGGGATGGATATAAGAGCCGCAGTAGCGGAAGATATGTTTATAAATCCCGGCGAGGTGGTTTTAGTGCCCACAAACCTCTCAGTTGAAATACCCGGCGGATATGAAATTCAGGTTCGTCCAAGAAGCGGGCTTGCAATAAAAAACGGGATTGGCTTGCTAAATTCTCCCGGAACCATCGATTCTGATTACCGGGGCGAAATAAAAGTAATAATGATGAACTTCAGCAAGGAAAAATTTAAAATATCGAGAGGGGACAGAATAGCCCAGTTAATCCTTGCAAAGTATTATACCGCAAATTTTATTGAATCCGATGATCTGCAAGACAGCCGGAGAGGTGAAGGCGGCTTTGGACATACGGGGCAGAAATAAGCTCTTTGTATTGAAATTCAGAAATGTTAAAAAACAACAGTTGATCGAATGCAAATCTTTACGACTGTTTGTTTCTTCTAAGTACTTAAAGTTTCCTTATTATTTGACTTTTGCCTGTTGTAATTTCATTAACTTTATCGGCAAGAAGCATTTTTATTAAAGACTGATATGGTATAT
Source organism: Ignavibacteriaceae bacterium (assembly GCA_031292465.1). Lineage (GTDB taxonomy): Bacteria > Bacteroidota > Ignavibacteria > Ignavibacteriales > Ignavibacteriaceae > FEN-1297. The sequence continues at coordinate 6,162 of JARLHB010000061.1, read as the reverse complement.
CATTCTTAGTTGCAATCCGTTTTATATCAGATAATACAGATTTAGACAATCTTAAAGATATTGGCTCGGTTGAAGGCTTGAGATTTGGAAATTCAGCTTCAAATCCATTATCAAAGTCAAAATATTCCGATGTATCATGAATTTCCCAGAATTTGCGCTCTTCATCTTCATTTTTAAATTTTGGAATTGCTTTAAGCTTTACTTTGCTCATAACGGATACTTTCTTTTTTATTCATGTCTCTTGCAGAAATCACGCGAATTTTATTATTTCTTATCGTAAAAATAATTGATAATCTCCGGTCCTTAAATGTATTTCCAAGAGCAAGCTGCCGTGACTCTTTGTTTGAAGAATGTTTCTTGTCCTGGAATATTATCAAAGGCCTATTCAAAAAGACTTCTTCCGCTTCATCTGCATAAACGTGGTGTTTTAAATTTTTATTATTATTACCTTCGTCCCATTCAAAACTTATTGGGGCATTAATTTGCAGTTTCAAATAAAAATCCATATATGTATATGGGTGTAATATACAAGTGCATATAATTAAAATCAAGAATCGGAATTATGCTCTGTTCTTGGCAGGCTCGGTAAGTATTTCTCACAAATATCAGTTGACTCCGGCTTATATGTTTTATGATTTCTTCCTTGTTTGCAACAATTTATGTGATTTGTGATTTTTCTTGGCCTTCTATAAAAATTAATTATCGTGTCAATATTTTTTTTCTTTTAAATATTGAGTAATATTCAAAAGAGAAATTCAATTCTTCCAAATCTATTTCGTAAAAGTTAATATGTCTGATTTCATTCACTTACATAACCACACACATTACAGTCTGCAGGACGGTGCATGTACTGTCGAAAGCCTGATTCACGCGGCTAAGGATAACGGGATGCAGTCTGTTGCCCTTACAGATCATGGGGTTATGTTTGGTATAGCCGAGTTTTACAAAAAAGCCAAGAAAGAAGGCATTAAACCGATTGTAGGTATGGAAGCTTATATTGTTACCGACGGGAGCCGGTTTGAAAAAGGGAAAGGCGAAGAGAATGCCGGCAGGAAGAAATCAAGACATTATAACCATTTAATTCTTCTTGCAAAGAATATGCAGGGCTATCAGAACCTGTCAAAACTTTCCACGCTGGGGCATACAGAAGGATTTTATTACAAACCAAGAATTGACCTTGAATTGCTGCGCAAATACCGTGACGGGCTGGTTTGCTGTTCTGCATGTGCAGGTGGTGTGGTTGCAGTTGACCTGGTTAATAATGATTACGATAAAGCCCGCAGTACGGCAAAAATATTTAAAGAAATTTTTGAAGAAGATTTTTATCTTGAAATTCAAGACCACAATATGGAGGTTGAAAAACCGGTACTTGAAGGTATGCCGAAGCTTTCAAGAGAACTTGGTATAAAATTAGTCGCTACAAACGATTGCCACTATATTAAACAGGAACACGCTATACCGCATAATATACTTCTTCTTCTGTCAGATAAGAACGGTACAGATTACAGGCAGCTAAGATACGGCACGGATCAGATTTATTTTAAGTCTGCCGATCAGATGAAGGAGCTTTTTAAAAATTATAAAGGCGCAATTGAAAACACTCTTGAAATAGATTCAAAAATAGATTTGAATATGGATCATTCCGGGCATTTATACCCGGTATTTCCTATACCGGAAGATTCTCCGGCTAAAAATCTTGATGAATATTTTGAACTGCTTGCAAATGAAGGCCTTCACAAAAGATTTAAAGAAATTACCACGGAGATTGATGAACGTTTTAACTTTGAGATAAATACAATTAAGCAAATGGGCTTTGCAGGGTATTTTCTTATAGTTCAGGATTTCATTAATTCATCCAAAAGGATGAATATACCGGTAGGCCCCGGCCGTGGAAGCGCCGCGGGAAGCATAGTTGCCTATGCGCTTGGAATTACAAATATAGATCCTTTAAAATATAACCTGCTTTTTGAACGTTTCCTTAACCCTGCAAGAAAATCAATGCCCGATATTGACGTTGATTTTGGAGATACCCAGCGCGGGGAAGCAATTGAGTATGTAAGGAAAAAATACGGAAGCGAGTGCGTAAGCCAGATTATCACATTCAACAGGCTGTCTTCCAAAGCAGTATTGAAAGATGTTGCACGCGTATTGAAGATACCTATTGCAACCGTAAATAAGATTACAAAATTTATTCCGTCAAAATTCGGAAAAGTATTTACTATTGAGCAGGCTTTAAATGAAGTGCCTGAATTAAAATGGGTTAAAGAATCTACTGATCCCGAAATTTTGAGCCTGATAAAATACGCCAAAGTCCTTGAAGGAATGAACCGTAATTCTTCCAAGCATGCTGCAGGTGTTGTAATTACGCCGGATGACGTAAGCAACTACGTTCCGCTGGCAATTGGCCAGGGCGATCTGGTTACCCAGTATAATATGAAGGAAATTGAGGGAGCCGGGTTGTTAAAGATGGACTTTCTCGGCCTTAGGACTTTAACAATTATTAAAGATGCACTGGCGCTTATAAAGAAGAACCACGGAATTGATATTGACTTAGATAACGTTCCTTTGGAAGATGAAAAAACTTTTCAGCTTTTTGCAAAGGGGCAGACTACAGGTGTGTTCCAGTTTGAATCCGGCCCTATGAGAGAGTATCTTAAAAAGCTAAAACCGACCTGTTTAAGCGATCTTTCTGCAATGAATGCCCTATACAGGCCGGGCCCAATGGAATTTATTGATGACTTTATAGACAGAAAGTTCGGCGTAAAAAAATTAGAATTTCTACACCCTATCCTCGAACCGATTTTAAAAGAGACCTACGGAATTATTGTTTACCAGGAACAGGTTATACAGATTGCCAATAGAGTCGGAGGTATGAGTTTAGCCGATGCAGATATTTTAAGAAGGGCAATGAGTAAAAAAGATCTTGCCGTCATGGCTGAGCAAAAAGAGTATTTTGTTGCAGGCGCCGTTGCAAAAGGAATTGAAAAGAAGATTGCAATAGAAATATTTGATGCAATTGACAAATTTGCAAATTACGGGTTTAACAAGAGCCATTCGGTGGCGTACAGCTTTGTAGCATACCAAACCGCTTATTTAAAAGCTCATTACACCCCCGAATTTTTAGCTGCGAACTTAACAAATGAATTTGGCAACACTAACAAAGTTTCCAATTTTCTTGAAGACTGCCGTAAACTTAAAATTGAAGTTCTGCCCCCGGATGTTAACAGCCCGACGGTTTCTTTTAATGTGGAGCAGGGCAAAATCCGTTTCGGTATGTCTGCAATTAAAAATGTCGGCATCCCTGCCGTGGAGGAAATGATAAGAAGCCGTAATGAGCTTGGCAGAAATTATACAAGTATTTTTGATTTTTGCGCTAATGTGGATACGCGCATCGTCAATAAACGTTCGGTTGAAGGATTAGTTTTGGCAGGCGCTTTTGATTCTACCGGTTCAAGCAGGGCGGCTTTATTTGAGGCTATTGAACCAGCTCTGGATTGGGGACATAAAGTACACAGCATGCAGTCATCAAATACAGACAGCCTTTTCGGCGGTACAGACGAAGTAAAAATTTCCGAGCCTGCTATGCCGTTGGTAAATCCATGGACGCCTGAATACCGGCTTGCAAAAGAAAGAGAAGTCCTTGGCTTTTATGTTACCGGCCATCCGTTAAGCAAATATGAGTTTGATTACTGGAACTTTGCATCTATTCACCTTGGCGAGACGGAAGGGCTTGAAGACAGTGATAATGTAGTGAAAGCCTGCGGTGTTGTTACGGCATTAAAGACAAAAATAGACAAATCCGGCAAGACAATGGCGTTTTTTACGCTGGATGATTTTTCCGGGTCCTGTGAAGCATTGATGTTCTCAAAAATATATGATAAATGCGGCCAGTACCTGGCGGAAGAAAAATGTATCTTCATTATCGGCAAAACGGAAAGTACCGGAGATACAATTAAACTCCATATAGATGAAGTTTTTCCGCTGGAAGATGCCAGGGTAAAATTTCTGCAAAGCGTAAAAATTGCTTTTGATAAAACTAAGTATGATCCCGGTAAAATAATTGATCTGAAGAAAATATTTGAGAAGAATAAGGGCACAATGCCTGTTTATCTTCATCTCGGCGCAAACGGTACTAAAGCCCATTTGTACTTTTTAAAAAATTACAGGATTAAAGTAACAAATGAATTTATCAGCTCCATAACCGGGCTGCTCGGGGAAGATGCTATTGTGCTGAATAAGAAGTAAAATGATTAACTAAAAGGCTGACTTAATATTATAGCGTTTGAATATTTGTGTATGTATTTATAACATTTTTGTAAAAAAATACATAAACCAATAAGTGTAATAGTTTGATTAATGAAACAGGCTTAGTAATGCGTATTGTTTAACAAACACGGTTTTAGTAACTTTAAATCTTCAAATTTAACAAGCATCAAAAAGGATGTTAACGAAAAATGAATACTGATGTAAAAGGCAATGAGTGGGCGGTAATTCTTGGCGCATCTTCCGGCTTTGGAGGCGCTACTGCAATTAAATTGGCTGAAGATGGATATAACATTTTCGGCATTCACTTGGATCGTCAGGCTACAATGCCTAATGTGGAAGAAATTAAAAATAAAATAGAATCTTACGGCGTTAAATGCCGGTTTTTTAATGTTAATGCTGCAGATGCAGTAAAAAGAGGCGAAATAATAACAGAAATAAAATCTGTTTCTGATGGTAAGCCAATAATAAAAGTTTTAATGCATTCACTTGCATTCGGATCGTTAAAACCATTCGTTCCGATAAATGACGAACAGCCTGTAACCAAAGCGCAAATGGAAATGACACTTGATGTTATGGCACATTCGTTGGTTTACTGGGTGCAGGACCTGGTTGTAAATAACCTCCTTTTAAGAAAAGCAAGAATCTTTGCCATGACGAGTTCCGGCGGGCATACTGCAATACCATACTATGGAGCTGTTTCCGCGGCAAAGGCTGCGCTTGAATCTCACATCAGGCAACTTTCAACAGAACTTGGATATATGGAAGTTTCGGCAAATGCAATTATGGCTGGCGTAACAGATACACCTGCATTAAGAAAAATTCCAGGCAATGTTCCAATGATTGAAGTTGCTAAACGGAAAAACCCGAGAACCCGTTTAACTACTCCTCAGGATATTGCCAAAGTTATTTCACTTTTATGTAAAGACGGCGGTGAATGGATTTCAGGAGGATTAGTTCATGCAGACGGCGGAGAAGACGTTGTTCAATTCGTCGACCAAAAACTATCTACTGACAAGCCTGTCTTAAAAATATAATTATTCAAAGGATAAAGATGAAACCTATTACTATTACAGACGAAAATTTTGAAAACGAAGTTATTAATTCTTCGGAACCAGTTTTAATCGATTTTTGGGCTACCTGGTGCGGCCCCTGCCGTATGATTGCTCCTATTGTTGAAGAGCTTGCCGGCGAATTTGACGGCAAGATAAAAATAGGCAAGCTTGATGTTGATAATAATCAGCAGACTTCAATTCAATACGGTGTAAGAAGCATACCAACGTTATTAATATTTAAAGATGGTAAAGTAAGAGACTCTATTATTGGTGCTGTTCCTAAATCCAATATAGTTCAGAGATTGAATGCGGTTTTATAATTGGGGCTATTTTCCATACTATAAATTATCGGAGCAAGATGAAAAAAATAATAATAACAGATTCTGTAGATAAAAAAAGCGTAGGTATTCTGGAGAATGCAGGTTTCCAGGTAACATATCAACCGGGGATGCCCAAAGACGAAATAAAAAAAGTAATTAAAGATTATAATGCATTAATTGTAAGAAGTGATACTCAGGTTACAGCCGACCTTATAGAGTTAATGGATAATATGGAAGTAATCGGCAGAGCCGGAGCCGGTGTTGATAATATAGACCGCCAGGCTGCTACCCGGAAGGGTATTATCGTTATGAATACACCCGGCGGTAATACAGTTTCTACTGCCGAACATACTATGGCTTTAATGCTTTCCATGTGCAGGAATATTGCACAGGCAAACCAGTCTTTACGCGCAGGCAAGTGGGACAGAAAAAAATATAAAGGAACGGAACTTCAGGGAAAAACCCTTGGCATTATAGGCCTTGGCAAGATTGGCCGTGAAGTTGCGATCAGGTCAAAAGCATTT
>JARLHB010000570.1 GCA_031292465.1 Ignavibacteriaceae bacterium | reverse complement strand
AGGACAAAGTTATCGCCAAGTATCAAATTCATCATTGCAAAGATGAATAAGTTAAGATAAGCAAAAAACCGCCAGAAGCTTTTATCGCCATGCATATAACCAATAGAATATACATGAATAATAAAACCGACTCCCGTAACAATTAAAGCCATAACAAGGGAAAGCTGATCCACCTGGTAAGCAATATTTATATTAAGGCCACCTGCCTGAATCCATGAAAAAAGGTTTACAATAGTCTGCCTTTGTTCAACAGGTAAAGCAAGGGTTTGGAAAAATGCGCCAAGCACAATTAGAAAAGAGATGCCGATTGTACCGCTGCCTATAATCCCAATTACTTTTTCATTTTTAATTTTTCTCCCGAACAGGCCGTTAAATAAAAAGCCTGCAAATGGCAGCAGAACAGTAAGATAGATTAATTGAATCATATTGTAAGTTAAATTACTTCAAATTAGCGCAATTAGTGTCTTTTTATCAATTATTTAATCAGCAGCGGCATTACTTTAACTGCTGCAAAAGAACACAGACACCATGTATCTCAAAATAATAATAATTTTTATTCACCCGCTTGCGGGATGTCAAAGTTCTTTCAAAATCAGCACTTATTACCATTTAAGAATGTTGATTTCATCAACATTCAACGTGGTTTTATTCCTGAACATGGCAATAATAATTGCAAGGCCCACTGCAGCTTCGGCAGCGGCTACGGTCATTACAAAAAACACAAACAACTGCCCGATTGAATCACCAAGATAAGAAGAGAATGTAACTAATGTTAAATTTGCCGAGTTCAGCATGAGCTCAACAGACATAAATATTATAATAGCATTCCTTCTTATAAGCACACCGGTAACACCAACAATAAACATAAATGCGCTTAAAATCAGATAATATTCAATTGGAATAATCATATAAGTGTTTTCTGTTTTATTCTACTCAAATTTCTTTTTTGCCAGCACAAAAGCCCCGATAGTGGCAGCCAGTAAAAGGAACCCGGCAGCCTCAAACGGTAGTACATAATTTGTATATAACTGCCTGCCTATTTGTTCAATAGTTCCGGCTTTTACACTCTCCGAGACAATAGGATTAACAGACGACGAAGGCCTTGATAAAAATATCAAATACATTAATTGAAGGAAAACCATCCCGGCAATAATAACCGCAAATATTTTAATGCCCGGATGCTTTTCAAATAATTTCTCTTTCTCAGGCTTTAAAAGCATCAGAACAAAAAGGAACAGAACCATTATTGCTCCGGCATAAACAATAACCTGCGCCACTGCAATAAACTGGGCATTAAGAAGCAGGTACAACCCTGCTAAAGAAGCAAAGTTAAGTATAAGGAATAGTGCGCTTATTACAGGGTTTGCTCTTGTAATCATTAGAATGGCAGAAACAGCCGCAACTGCACTAAAGATAATGAATAAAACTAATTCTATAGACATTTACAGAGGCCTTTGGCTTTATCTTTATTTAATTGTATATGAATGTTAAGCATATAATAATTTTTTCCCAATAATAGCTATAAATTTAGGAAAAAATATTTTACAGCAAAGACACCAGGATCACGAAAAGATACAAAAAATATTATAAAGGAAATACTTATGGAGTATTTCTGTATATTAATCTGGGGAACGGTATAGTTTCTCTTACATGGTCTAACCCGCAAATCCAGGCAACTGTTCTTTCAAGTCCAAGGCCGAAACCGGAATGAGGTACCGAGCCGTACCGCCTCAAATCAAGGTACCAGTCAAATGCTTCCTGGGGAAGATTATGTTCCTTAATTCTTTGCAGTAGTAAGTCATAGTTATCTTCCCTCTGGCTGCCGCCGATAATTTCTCCGTAGCCTTCCGGCGCCAGAACATCCACAGCAAGGGCAAGCTTGTCGTTATTCGGATCGTGTTTCATATAGAAAGCTTTTACTTCCGAAGGATAATGATGGACCATAACCGGTTTCTCATACTGACTGGAAATAATAGTTTCATCTGCTGCGCCCAGATCATCCCCCCATTTAAAATCAATTCCGTTTTTCTTTAATATTTCCACCGCTTCATCATAAGTAATGCGCGGCAAAGGCTTCTTAATATTTTTTAAATGAGTAGTATCGCGTTCAATTATTTTTAATTCTTCTTCCATATCTTTTAATACGGTCTGCACTACATATTCAAGAAAATCTTCAGCCAAATCCATATCATCGTTCAGTTCAGCAAAAGCAACTTCAGGCTCAACCATCCAGAATTCTGTTAAATGCCTCCTGGTTTTGGACTTTTCAGCCCTGAAAGTAGGCCCGAATGTATAAACTTTGCCAAATGCCATCGCACCTGCTTCGGCATATAGCTGCCCGGACTGTGTAAGGTAAGCCTTGCCAAGGTCAAAATAAGGAGTCTCAAATAATGTGGATGTTCCTTCGCAGGCAGCGGGTGTAAGAATCGGGGGATCCATTAAAGTAAAACCGTGCCCGTCAAAATAATCTCTTATAGCTTTTACAATTCTATGCCTTATTCTAAGTATAGCAGTCTGTTTGCTTGAGCGCAGCCAAAGATGCCTTAAATCCATCAAAAATTCAACTCCATGCTCTTTGGGAGTAATCGGGTAATCGTGCGCCTCAGAAATTACGTTTAACCCGACAGCATCTAATTCATAGCCGCCCGGTGCGCGAGGTTCTTCTTTTACTTTGCCGGTTACTTCAATTGATGATTCCTGCCCTAAACGGTCGGCAAGTTCAAAAACTTCAGGGGTAACATTGCCCTTAAAATAGACGCACTGTAAAAGCCCGGTGCCGTCTCTTAATATGATGAATTTTACTTTACCGCTTGATCTTTTATTGTAAAGCCAGCCGGCTAAAGTAACTTCTTTGCCGACAAATTCGCCTAAATTTTTTATTAATGTGTATTTCAATTTTTTATCTTCTTTGTTTACAAATTTCAGAATCAAATATAAAGAGCATGTTAAATAAATGCAAAATAACAAATATTTATTAACCCGGCTTATTAAAATTGAAGAACGAAGTGCTGTTTCGTCATTTAAGATTTGTACTAATCGATAAATGGAGGGAATTGGCAAATCGCCGTACAATATCGGTTATGAATTTTTATTTACGGGTTGAATTGATAGATATAGTCCCATCCCAAAACCCAACCAGTAATGCTGCCGCCTATAGATCCAAGCATCATTCCGGTATATATATAAACAATAGGTATAAAGTCCTTATCAAATTCTTCCGAATGATGAGCATCGTACGATGCAATTCCTCCGCTTATTCCGCCTACTATAATAGCACCGCCTAAGAATCCCAAAGGAATACCAAGCCAATGGTTCCTATAACTTATCTTTTTTATTTTAAAAATCGGCAAAGTATTATTAATATTTTCAGAAACTGTTATATTAAATGATGAGTCGGAAAAGAAACTAACATTTTTAACTTTAGCTTTAGTCCCATCTTCTAATATTAGTGTAGCTGACATATTAGACAAATCACTGCCGTATTATTTAATGTCTTTAACTTCATTTTTCTTAATTTTTATTTCTTTT
>JARLHB010000569.1 GCA_031292465.1 Ignavibacteriaceae bacterium | reverse complement strand
TATTTTTCAAAGTTTCAGCATAACCTGTATTTTCCATATGTACCATTTCAACCGGAACGCCGCGTTTTAAGAGCGGCAGCACCATACCGTACAAATTTGATAATTGCGGATCGCTATAGCCTTTGTGTGTGGGAAAACGTTGGAACATCATTGAATTGCCGAGCAGAACGCCAATGCCTTTTGTGCCGTTTATCCTGTTTGAAGACAGGGGCATATCATTAAGAGAATTTACCATAACCTGCATTTGAGTTGCGTAAGCGGGTGAAATAGGCTGAGGCGCGGGATTGTTCTCAAGCTTGAATTTACCAAGGTAAATTCGGCTTGGCCACGGCATTACTTCGTAATTATCCACCATAGGATACATTATTTCCGCTGTAAATGTTTTTTGATAATTTATTTTATAATCATCCCAGGTACGCGGCCAGTCTTCTATCGGGTCAGTAAGAAAGTACATCTTTCGCCCGGTTGGTGCAGTCATAGATTCCATTGTGCCGTATTCAAGAAAGGCTGTCTCAAATACCCTTTCCTTTTTTACGCCGTTAAAATAATTTGGCTCTCTTGCCGTGCCCGTCCATACCTGCGCAATGTAACCGTCCATATCCGGAAGGCTTGCAAGGCTGGCTTCAGGGCTTACAATCTGCCAGGAAGAATAATTGAGCAATGAATGCGTAGGGACAAAACATTTAATGCTTAATCCCTTAGTTGCTCCGTATGATTTCGCATATTTAAATACCTCACTTAATGCATTAAAATAAAGATGGTATTTAAGTTTTGATGAAAGATACGTTGCTTCCGGTGATTCATGCTGGGCCATCCACGGGAATCCGTAATATTTTTGCCATTCAGTTTTAAACGATTCACTGTAACCGGACCTTGCCCAGAACTCCGGCTCTTCAAGGTAGATTGTTGTAATGCCTTCGTCTATTACTTTTTTAATCTTAGATTTGAAATAAGTAAGGTAAGAATCAGTTGGTACTATATAAGGAACATTTTTACCATGCCAAATAACGTCACCATTTTTTTGTACCTGGCCTTCATCCCAATGAGTTTTACCGTCAAATTCACCCAGGAAATAATCCTGGTATTCGCCCCAGGCAATACCGGTCATAAATTGTACATTATAACCGTGATCGCGCCATGATTTAATCCTTTCGCTGAAATTGCCGCCGGTACCATAGACCATTGCAATATCTGAACGTACATCAAATGCAGCATTCCATCCCGGACTGATTTGGAATGATGTCTTTTCAAGCATTTTGCCCTCAGATTTTTGTTGAGCATTAGCGGATAAGGACATTAAACAAAATAGTAAGAGAACGATATATTGTTTTTTATATAACATATAATTACCTGATACCTGATTTAACCTATAATATTTTCTAAACATTCCAGGAAATATCATCCTGCATTTTTGCAATAATTTTTTGAACCACAAAAGAAACATCCGGATATGAAATTATTTTTTTAATTGTTATTACTGCCCCGGTCTTCTTTAGTAATAGCCTGTAGAATTCCGGGCTTATTTATTTAATTCATGTTCCCGATGTGCATTATTTCTTGTCTAAAGAATTTAATGCGAATGCATAGGCGCCTAATGAAATAGCCTTGCTGGTTCCAATCCGGGAAATACCAACGCCAATTCTCATTTCAGGATCATACTTTATCTTTTTATCAGTTCCATAAACGATAATTTCTTTTACCGAACCATGCAGAAATTTATTCAGTTCATCTTTTTCTTCAAGGTTATATACCTTTGCTGCAAGCCTGCGGAATTCAGTACCGTCAGGTTTTATAAAATTACTGTTCATCTCTTTGGTTATATAAGGCAAAAATAATTCGGATGCGCCTGACAGCCCGCCGCCAATAACAACCAAACCGTCAATTAATGTAATTGCATTTGATATTGCATCGCCGACTGCCTCAGCCATTTCCTGGAATGCTTTTAATGCTGCTTCCTTGCTTCCACCCTCTACAAGGCCTTTGGATATTTCGAATATTTCTTTTGGCGAAGGCGCTTCTTCTATACTAATTCCAATCTCGCGCGCATACACTTTCTTTACACCGCGTATGCTTGCATGTTCTTCAATATGTGTTTTAGGATTAAGTTTATCTCTTAACAGCCATATTTCACCGGCGATTGAATTATCGCCTATAAATAAATTCCCGTCTCTTACTATTCCGCCGCCGAAACCTGTTCCAAGCGTCAATCCAAAAAGATTTTTATATCTTTTAGGGCTGCCGGCTTTTTCAAGCTGATCGTTAACATAAGGCAGAAATCCTGCTAATGCCTCGCCGTAAGCATACAGGTCGCCGTCATTATTTATGAAGACAGGCAGATTAAATTTATCCTGTAGCATCGGCCCTAATGCGACTCCGCCCCGGAATGCGGGCAGGTTAGGAAGATCGCCGATAATTCCGTTCGGATAATCTGCTGGGCCCGGGAATGCAAAACTTATTGCTGCAGGCGCTGTTTTTAATTTCGATTTTATGTCGCTGAACCCGCTTACTATTGCAGACAGGCATTTATCAAGGTTGTCTGCCTGTGAAGGCAATATTGTATCTTCTAATATTTGCTCATTGCCCTGAATTGCAGTGAAAACTAAATTTGTTCCGCCCGCATCAAGAGTCATTACTATTCTTTTGTCATTGCCGTAATTCATTTTCTATATCCTGTTTTTCTTATGCTGTTTTTATTTTTTTACCGTTTGAAAGAACCGAAGCTGCTATTATATAAATAAGGCAAACTAACGGTACAATAAAACTCATCATCATGTTAGTGCTGTCTGCTACTTTACCCATTACTAACGGAATAATGGCGCCGCCGCATATAGCAGTTACCATTAACCCTGAAAGTTCATTGGAACGCTCGGGCATATGGTCAATTGTAATGGAAAAAATAAGCGGGAAGATATTTGCAAATCCCAGCCCTACAAGAATAATCCCGATCATTGTGATAACTTCATTTGAAGTAAATATGGATAGCACACCTGCTATTGCAATGATAGTAGTTATTACCAGAAAGCTCTTAGCAGACACTTTTTCCAGTATCAATGAGCCTGCAAACCTACCGAGTAATATGGGCAGAAAGAATATTGCCCAGCTTACCCACAAACCGAATCCTTCAATCTTAAAGTTTTCCTTTAATAATATCGGCACACCGGAACTCATCGATACTTCCGCACCAACATAAAGGAATAATGCAAGCACCATAACAAATACATATCCATTCTTTAACAGCGATAAGCAAGAACCAAGTGACGCCGGTTTTGAATTCGGATCTTTATGTTCTGATATCTTTAATGGACCTACTATAAATAGAGTAATTAAAATCATAACCGTAAACACCGGGAAAAGGATGCTCCAGTCTAATCCGAAAGCCATAGCCACCAACGGCGGTACAAGAAAGCCCAAAGAAGAACCGATTGCTTTTATTGACTGAGCAAAAGAAAGATTTTTTGAGTACTTCCCTTCAGGTGAAAAATCCCTCATAATAGGATTACCTACCACCTGCAGAATTGTAGCACCTGCACATAATAAAAGGATCGATAAGAGAACTACATAAAAGCTGAAATACTCACCCGGGTTAAAGTGAACTTTTACGCCGTACATTCCGTTAAGCATTGGAGCGATAAGGCCGATTAATGCGACTATCAAACCAATCAGAAGAACCGGCTTTTTCCCTTTTTTATCCTGATATACTCCCATAGGAACCGACAGAACTCCAAACATGATAAACCCTACGAATGGAATAAGCTGCGCCATTGTATAAGACAACTGGAAGGTTTCTTTTGCAAGTCCTACAAGAGGCCCTACAACATCTCCAAAACCCATGCAAAGGAATACTAAGAAAATCGGGAATGCTTTATTTTTCATTTAAACTCCAATTAAGTAATAATGATTATGTGGCTAAAAAAAATTTAATTATCCTTTGTTTGATAATATAAAACAGGCTGTCTAACAAGGTTTACATTATCTGAGATCTATCTGATCGCTATTAATAATATTTATAGTAAATTAATTCACCGGCTTCACTGCCCTTAGCTCCCTGGCTTGGTATAAACAGTGTCACTACCAACGCATTGTTGCCATTAACAGTAAGAAAGGCAATTGTAGGATTAGCAAAAGCAGTGCTTCCTGCATCTGTTTGAATAACTGTAGTATCGGCATTGCCTGTTTGATAATCATACAGGAATGTACGCCAGGAGCTCCAGTCATTAGCAGTATATTGTCCTTCAAAAAGCCCGAATTTGTAACCGCCAAAAACTGCCCAGCCGTCTCTATCGCCTATATTACCCTGAACGCCCCAATACAGCATTGCATTATCTACATTAGTTTGCTTACTGGTAGACCATGAATTAAAATTTGTGAGAGTACCCTGTGCTTGTCTGTCAACCGTGCAATTAGAATAATAATGATGCCCGATAATGCAGGATGCTTTGCTTGCTGTGTACAAATTCGGCGTTCCTTCAGCGCAGGATGATAAAGACCTGGCGCAGTCATAACTTTTAGATACACTGCCATTATACAGATTAGTCCAGTTAGTAAAATAAACCACTTTAATATGGTTATTGCCGCCGCCCAAATTTTCCTGTTCCCATGCCATTATAAAACCGCCGTCTACAGCATCGTAACAAATAGTCGGCTGAGAAGCCGGGCCGCCGGGGGAAGAACCGGCAAGTTCTCTAACCCACGTCCAGTTCTGGAGATCGGTAGAAGTGGCAAGATTTACTTTATATATATTGCTGACAAGTGTGTGATACACGCCTATGAACTGCCCGCTTACATAAGGATTTGATATAATTTTAACACAATCCATAGTGTGCCCGGCATTATCATGTACGCCATAAACACGCATTGTTGCGCCTTTAACATTATCAATTAAAGCGCGAAGTTGAATACGGGCTGCATCCGAAGCTGCTAAAGTATGTACTGCTGTCTTTCCTAATTGTTTACCAGAACTCGGTCCATTAGGGTCAATGGAATTTGATTTTCCACATCCTAAAACTGACAGAATAAAAAAAGTTATAACAACACCAGATGTAAATTTACCCCGGTGATCGCCTATACTATTTTTAAGTAACCTATAAATCATAATCTATTTCCTTTCAGCCGGTGATATTGTTAATATCACCCCGGTATTGGCGGACAATTTGATTTTTATTAGTTAGTTAGTTAGTAATTTAGCTAGACAGCCTGTTATCATACTTTAATTCAAATGGCAGGTAATAAAAAACCACGTATTTATTTTGATTGTTTTTTAATACCTGCCTAATTTCAGCAACCTTACGGTTTTGTTCCAACCTGAACTTTATTATTTAACTCATTAGAGAAAGAGTAAGGCATATCTTCCGATGCAGTTCCTCTTGTTTTATTCGGTACATTGCTCATTTCAAAATGTAAAACTCCACCGTCAAGAATATTTTGATGAGTTATATAATTCTTGTCATAATCTTTGTTGTTTAACTGAGCCGATTTTATATAAATATTCTCATGGCTGTTGTTATTCGCTTCAACAACAAACTTATTTCCGTTTTCAAGCGTTAAAGTTATTTTGTTAAACAACGGCGAACCAATCGCATATTGGCCTGTCCCCGGTGCAACCGGATAAAATCCCATTGCTGAAAAGACATACCATGCAGACATCTGGCCGTTATCTTCATCTCCGCAAAGCCCGTCTGGATTTGGAGTATATAGTAAATCCATTGTTTCTCTAAGGCGCTGCTGGGCTTTCCACGGGCTGCCTGCATAATCATACAGGTATAATGCATGATGGACAGGCTCATTACCCTGTGCAAACTGTCCCTGTCCTGCAATTACCATTTCAGTTATCTCGTGAATTTCCTGTCCGTAGTATGAATCATCAAATGTAGGTGATGCGGTAAATACGGAATCCAGTTTAGCAGTAAAAGCTTCTTTACCGCCCATTAAATTAATTAGCCCCTGCGGGTCGTGAAAGACACACCAGGTCCAGTGCCATGAGCAGCCTTCAGTAAAAGCATCGCCCCATTTGTCAGGCCTGAACGGTGACTGCCAGCTGCCGTCCTGATTTTTACCTCTCATAAAATTTACCGACGGGTCAAACACATTTTTATAGTTTAATGCATGCTTAGCAAACAGGTCAATTTCTTCTTTTGGCCTTCCCAGAGCTTCTGCAAGCTTCATTACCGTAAAATCATCGTAGCTGTATTCAAGAGTTCTGGCAACGTTTTCATTTACGCCAACATTATAAGGCACATATCCGAGAGTATTATAATAATCAACCCCTCTTCTGCCCACAGAACTCAGCGGGCCTGCATTTTTAGCATTCTTTTGAATTGCTTCATAAAGTGTATTTATATCATACCCCCTGATGCCCATAAGGTAAGAGTTAGAAATTATTGAAGCAGAGTTAGATCCAACCATACAATCTCTATGACCCGGGCTCGCCCATTCAGGAAGCCATCCGCTCTCTTTGTAAGTATTCACAAGACCTGCCATCATTTGGCTGTCTATGTCAGGATACATTAATGTAAAGAACGGGAATACAGCTCTGAATGTATCCCAGAAACCATCATCCGTATACATAAAACCGGGGAGAACTTCACCGTTGTAAGGGCTGTAGTGCACAACTTCATTCTTATCATTATATTCAAAGAATTTTCTCGGGAACAACATCGTTCTGTATAAAGCTGTATAGAAGGTTGTCATTTGCGCATCAGTAGCGCCTTCTATTTTCACTCTGTTTAATTCTTTATTCCATACATCCTGTGCTTTTGCTTCCACCTGATCAAATGTGGAATTACCTATTTCTCTGTCAAGATTCAGTTCTGCCTGTTCAAAACTTATAAAAGATGAAGCAACTCTTATATTAATAGTCTTTTCGCTCAAACCCTTAAATTTAATTGCAGACCCTACTTGCTCGCCTTCTTTTTCCAGGCTGCCTTTGCTTATTCCTGAATTACTCCATGTATACACTTCATCAAAGCCTGTATCAAATTTCAGGACAAAATAATTATGAAAATTATCCGGTACCCCGCCGCTGTTATTACGGCAGTAGCCGATTATTTCATTCTTTTCAGGAATGATTTTTACATACGAACCTTTGAAAAACGCATCAAGTACGAGATATGAGTTTTGTCCGGCCGGGTATTTGATCCTGAAATATGACGCTCTTTCTGTCGGAGTCATTTCTACCCAGGTATCATAGTCGCCCAAGTAAACCTGATAGTAATAAGGTTTTACAATTTCTCTTTTATGCCCGAACCATGATGCCCTGTCTTCCTG
This sequence comes from Ignavibacteriaceae bacterium, assembly GCA_031292465.1. GTDB lineage: Bacteria > Bacteroidota > Ignavibacteria > Ignavibacteriales > Ignavibacteriaceae > FEN-1297. The sequence continues at coordinate 568 of JARLHB010000569.1, read as the reverse complement.
TTTATATTTTAACTCTCCTGTAACAGGCATTAAAGCAAAAGCGCCGTAATCATTTATCCATGGTGACGGTTGATGTGTTTGTTTAAATCCGTTAATTTTATGTGCATCATAAGAATACTGCCATCCGTCTCCCATCTTTCCGGTGCATGGCGTCCAGAAATTCATTCCCCACGGCAGAGCTACTGCAGGATATGTATTTCCCGTTGATAATTTGAATTCTGACTCTGTACCGATTAATGGATTAACCCATTTTGCCAAGTTGTTTTCTAACGACTTCTCTTGCGCTTCCGCGATTATCGTAATAAATAGAAACAACAAAAAGATTCTTTTCATTTTTTCTCCATATTGCCTGCGTTATCATTATACCAAATCTTATTCATCTATAAGCTAAGATTTGCTATAAGTATCTAAGCGATTATATTTTTATATTTATTTTTCTTTCTCTAAAAGATTTTTTATTTATTATTTATTTAAATTTCTTTTTTATCGTACTATAATTTTTTCAAGTTCTTCAAGTGACTTGCCCTTTGTTTCAGGCAGCATCTTCCATACAAAGAAGAAGAACGGT
>JARLHB010000568.1 GCA_031292465.1 Ignavibacteriaceae bacterium | reverse complement strand
GGCTGTTGTATATGAGAATGATGAAATTAAATAGTCAGCATATATATCTAAGAGTTGCTTATCCATTTCTGCAATCCTTATTTTTTGCCTGCTATAAATTAATCCTTTTTATATCATTTTGCGTAACGTGAGTTAATAATACTACAACACTTATTTATACTTCATCATTTGGTGAAAGTATTACAAAATATTCTCAGGACGGAATTTTTATCGTCAGTTCAAGCGAAGCCGATAAATTCAAATACAAACAAACTATGATAATTAAGAATGACGGAGTTTATGTAAAGGAAACATATCAGTTCCTGAAAATATTTCTATTCATTAAAAAAGAAGCAACTTTTACATATGGAGAGCCTTTATTACGTTTTCCTCTTCCACTGATACCGGGAAAACAATGGAAATGTGAAGGCAACGAGTATTCAAATGGCGAAATGAATAAAGTGAAGGTTACAGGAAAAGTTCTTAATGCTGAATTTATAATAACAAAAGCAGGGAGATTCGAAGCTACAAAAATAGAATCCATTATTGAGGGCTCCGGCAATTCTAAAAATACGGTAACAGAATGGTATGCAAAAGGCATCGGTTTAATAAAAGTAAAAATATTAATTCAAGGCGGCGGGTTGCCGGGAGTTCTTAGGGATATTCTGGGTTATGGTACCATTGAATTTGAATTAAAAGAAATAAGAAGGTGAAAGGTTAATGTTCAAATCAGGTTAGAAGCAACCGGAAATATTATTGTTTGCAAATAATAATCATTCATACTAAGCCGCAATGAACTAAACCTAAAGGTGTAGTCCCTATTTCATCCTTTTGCACGATTGTTAAGTTTTGTACTTCTTCTTACCTTTTATTACATGTATTAAGCTGGGTGCAAATAACTTTTAAACATTCTTAAAGAAAGAATTATGAAAAACAAAATATTAACTTTAGTAGTTTTAGGATTTACGGCTGGTGTAGTTTTAGCCGGATGCCAGGACAAGGGAGAAAAAAACAGTAAACTTACCCTGGATAGTTTAGCACAAGCGGGGGTGGATTCACAGGCAGTAAAGACTACATATTCTGAGGATTGGCAAAATTTTAAGAATGTTTCTGAACAAAAAATACAGAATAATGAAGACAGCATTGCTGCTTTCAAAGAAAAGATGAAAAAATCCGGTAAAAAAGTAAAAGCGGGGTACAAAAAAGAAGTTGCAAATTTAGAAGAAACTAACCGTCAAATGAAGAAGAAGTTAGCAGAGTATAAGGATGACGGAAAAAACACCTGGGCAGATTTTAAAGCAGGCTTCAATAGGGATATGGATAAGCTTGGAAAAGCAGTGAAGGATTTAACTTCTGATAATGATTGACAGACTTAGAAGTTTTTATTCATAAGAGAACCGTTTTTCTAAAAGGTAGTTCTCTTACTTTAATTTGCCGGAAAAACTGATAATATAAGGAAAAACAAAATGAGAATATTTTACTTATTAATTCTTAGTCTTTTTATATCTGCAACATTTTATGCACAAAATAATTTTGTTTTTGAAAAAAAGATTCCATTAATTCAGGATACATGGCTAAACAGACAAATATCGGGTAATGAAATTAACAATTATCCTGATTTAATTCCTGTAGCTAATGAATCATCATTCCCTGACACTATTAATACTTCTTTAACAGACACTATGAAGTACAACATGTATGGCGATTTACTTAATGATGACCCAAACTATACCAAGAGATCTCCAATATGGAAACCGGCCGTACAGATTGTAATCCAGGAAGTTCTTTTAAATTTAGTCGATCATTATGTAATGCACTTCGACTGGGCTACAGTGGGATTCCATTCATGGGATAGGACTGCCTTACACTCCGGATTTCCATGGAATAAGGGCTGGGAATGGGATAACGCAAGATTTGGCAATGACTTTTTATTGCACCCTTATACAGGCGCAAGCTATTTTAATGCAGCGCGCTCAAGCGGATACAATTATTGGGAGTCATCGTTATTTGTATTTGGCGGTTCTTATTTGTGGAAGCTTTTTGGAGAAAACGGCGGAACACAGTACAGCCCTGCAAAAAATTCGTTAATTGCCACAACTTTAGGCGGTATGGTTATGGGTGAGGGATTGTACAGATTGGGATCTGATGTAATTGATGAAAGAACTACCGGAGTAGAACGAGTAAGCAGAGAATTTCTGGCTTTTATTATTAGTCCCGGCAGATCATTTAGCAGGTTTTTATCCGGGAAATTGTTTGATCATACCACAGAAGATGTTTATCAAACTGAGCCGCTTAATATAACATTCGCTCCAGGGTATCATAGAGTAAATGACGGAACATCAATTGAAAAAGGATCTAATAGTTTTAATCTAAATATTAATCTGGATTATGGAAATCCGTTTGAAAAAAGATCACGAAAGCCTTTTGATTATTACAGAGTCCGGGGAGATTTAGATTTCGGAGTGGGAAGAAAAATCGCAGATAATATAACGGGATATGGTATTCTGTGGGGAAGTAATATTCAAAATGGTAGTCTTGAAAGCTTAGTCGGGTTATTTCAACACATGGATTACATATCGATCCTAGAGTCTACAATGAGTCGATTACATTGATAGGAGCTGGTCATCAGATT
>JARLHB010000567.1 GCA_031292465.1 Ignavibacteriaceae bacterium | reverse complement strand
CTTGCATTCGGAAGCCTTTTGCTTGAAGGAACGCCGATAAGACTAAGCGGACAGGACAGTGTGCGCGGAACTTTCAGCCAGCGGCACCTTGCATTAACGGACAACAATACCGGCATGGAGTATAAACCCATAAATTATATTGCTCAGAACCAGGCAAAGATTGAAGCACGTGACAGTTTCCTTTCCGAGGCGGCAGTGCTTGGATTTGAATACGGCTACAGCACCGCGGACCCACTTGCACTTGTATTATGGGAAGCTCAGTTCGGCGATTTTGCCAACGGCGCACAGGTTATAATTGATAATTTTATTGTTGCTTCTTATGAAAAGTGGAAGCTTCCAAACAATATTGTACTTCTTCTCCCCCACGGTTTTGAAGGACAGGGTTCGGAACATTCAAGCGCACGCCTTGAAAGATTTTTAACTCTCTGCGCTCAGGATAATATGCAGGTATGCAACCTTACAACTCCGGCACAGTATTTCCATCTCTTAAGGCGTCAGATAAAACAGATGATGATGAAGCCGCTTATTATTATGACTCCGAAAAGCCTTCTCCGCCTGCCTGAAGCTAAATCAGCCAAAGACGAATTTATAAATGGAAGATTTCTTGAAGTAATTGATGATAATAGTATTCAGGACAAAGATTCGGTTAACCGGATTATAATAAGCAGCGGCAAAGTGTATTATGATTTGCTGAAGTACAGAACCGAGCATAACATAAATGATGCTGCCCTTGTAAGATTAGAACAATTATACCCGTATAATTCAGATGAGTTAAAAAAGATACTTTCATCCTATGTAAAAGCTAAAAAAGTAGTTTGGGTGCAGGAAGAGCCAAAGAATATGGGCGCCTGGTTTTTTATTGCTCCCAGGCTTATTGAAGACCTTGCAGAAGGACAAAAATTAAAATATTCGGGCAGGCCGGAAAGCGCCAGCCCTGCAGTAGGCTCTCATAAAATCTCAGCCTTCCAGCAGACAGAACTAGTTGGGAATGCCTTTGCAATCTAAACAAATCACGTCACACAAAAATTTATAGCTAATTTTAACAACTTTATAATTGTAGCAACAAATTCTGTTAGATTATACAAGACGACTTAATATTTAGAAACGAATACCAAACATTACTTGTAGTACTGTTGCCGGCAAATCTTCGTTTACGGAATATGAATTATTACCATAAGATGCTGTCTCTTTATATTTGGGCTGTCCTGTATAATATCTTAGGCCCAAATTAAAATTATTTAGCCAAAAGCCAGCACCAAATCCATATGCAAACGCCGTGGCCATGTCTGCGGTTTGATTTACTGAAATACCATTGTAAGATATTGTAACATCAGGAAATTTAGATACCAGAAGCCCCAATTGTGCCGAGCCATAAATTTTTACTGTAGGCGAAACAGGCGTTTCAAAGCCAACTCCGGTCATTACCCATGTTGTATAATAATTAGTGGTAGTAATATTCATCCCGCTGACTCCTGTTGCGCTTCTCATTGAGCTCTCATCCAGACTATTTATTGCCAGTGATATTGAAGATGTCCAGTAAATAGATTCGGAAAGACTTTTATCGCCCTGAACCATTGCAGAGAATCCTGTCTTAGCGTAACCTGCTTTTTCTCCGCTTGTGCTTCCGAAATCGCCTTCAGGAAATGCTCCGCCTGCAAAAATGCTGAAATGCATTAACGGAGAGACTTCTTGTGCATAACATGGGCCTACTATAAAAGGAATAATAAATAATATAAAGACAATACGGTAACTAAATTTTTTCATAAACAGCCTTCCGAATTAATTAATAATTGATTACATGCTATATCAGATTTTCAGCCTCAAACCAGAGATTATTTAGAACATAAGTAACACAGCAAGGGACCTGCTAACGCCTTATATCGTAAAACCTTTGCAAATATTTTCAATTATTGAAAAATTAAGCATGTATGCCGCAGCCCCTATTTATTTCAGCCATTAACTGATTCATCCCTAAATATATTTTACATGGTAACAGTAAATATGATGTGTTAAACTAATTGTAATATATTTCATTGTCAATATTTGTGGTTTTGGGAAATTCGTTCTGCCTTGCTTTTCCATTTCGATTATTACAATTATCAGAAAAGTTACTTTTACCCGGAATATAAATAGTTTTATTATAATTCATTTTGTTGTAAGGTTTAAATTTATTGGTTACATTTGATATTGAAAACCGTCTAAAATAAAATCACAATAAATTAAAACCATGATTGACAACATTTGTTTATTTGAAACACCAGCATATAAAAAGCTGTTGCCTTTAGTCCATTACAGGCCTGTTTATGACCTGAAATGCGGTTTAATTACCATACGTGAAAAAGCGGAGCTGCACTACCCGGGTATTCCCTTTTCTTTCTATTGCAGGGAGTATTTAACAGATATTGTCAAACAAAAGAATCCCGGTTCACAAGTAAATGTTATAGACGGAACAAACTGTTTATTCATAAACGGTCATATAGTAGTTGATAATGATTTTGTGAAGCAGGTTTCTTTAAATGGAGATGATGCTGTTTATATTACCGACAGTACAATAGCTGCTATAAAGTTAAGCGGTAAAAATCTTGAATTAGTAAAAGACAGGTCGTCCGAGAATTTTATCCTTTCAAATTTTGCGCATCTTCCGCAGATAAATATAAGCGTTAAATTAATCACCTATCCATGGCAGCTTGTTAATATTAACGGCGGTGAAATAGCTTCAGATTTTCTTTTGCTTAAACCGCAGGATGTAAAGGATAACATAAAAGGCACTGTTTATGACGGCGCAATGCTGGTGAATAGGGATGATATTGTTATACTTGAAGGATCAAAAATAAAACCCGGCGTTGTGCTTGATGCTGAAGCAGGCCCTATTTACATTGGCAAAAACGTTACCATTCTGCCAAATGCAGTAATTGAGGGGCCCGCATGTATAGGCAATAATTCAATTATAAAAGCAGGCGCAAAGTTATATGAAAACTCTTCAATAGGGCCATTTTGCAAAGTAGGCGGAGAAATAGAAGCATCTATAATACATTCTTATTCAAATAAACAGCACGACGGATTTTTAGGGCATTCATATCTCGGCTCCTGGGTTAATCTTGGCGCAAACACCAATAACAGCGACCTTAAAAATAATTATAGCACTATCAGAATGATTGTTGACGGCGAAGAGATTGATACCGGCTCTATGTTTAACGGGGCTATTATAGGCGATCATTCTAAAACTGCAATTGGCACACTGCTTAATACAGGAACTGTTATAGGAGTATCAAGTAATATTTTCGGTGCGGGATTCCCTAAGAAATTTGTTCCTTCTTTTATATGGGGCGGCACAGACAAAACTGTTGAATTCGACCTTCAAAAAAGTATAGAAACTGCAAAATGAGCTATGATAAGAAGAGGCGTAGAAATGACTCCGGCCGATGAAGAACTTTTTAAAACCGTATTTGAATTAACAAAATACGAACGGGAAAATTTAAAATAATCAGAGCCACAAGCCAGGCTGCCCTCCAGTTATACTGAAATCCCGAACTTATGGCTCCTTTTGTATAATAGCCAATATGCAATATAATTTTCAAACTCCATGCCGTAGCAGGACTTCATTTTTCACTTATAAATCAATGTTATATATTTAAATTATTCTTTAATTGAGAAGGTTGGATTGTATTAATACATTTGGTTTTGTTTTGTACAGCGATTCGCCGAATCGCTTCTTCTATTGTACTAAAATTATGTGCTAATTTTCGAAACAGCGTTTCGCGTTACAACAACACCGCGATTAATCGCGGTGTTAATAATTCAAATAGAAATAGACTTACTTCCTTTTCAATTCAATTGTGTAGCTGCCGGCTTCAAGAGGTACCGTGTTCTTCTCTGCCTTAGCCTGATAATCTGAATTTGTAACGGTAATCTTTTCAATGCTGTATTTATCAGGGATTACTAATTTTGCCTGTGTGTTTGCAGGGATAACTACCTGCCAATTAATCACTCCGTTTTCCATCTTCCAATTAGAAATAATATTTCCATTTACCGAATTGTAATTACATTTAACAAATGAAAGTTGTTCAATAAAGGCCGGTTTTAATATAAAGCTGTCAAATCCCGGATTATCCTGATCAATATTTAAACCGCCAAGAGCCTTGAAATACCATGAAGTAAAATCTCCAAGGAAAATATGGTTTAGTGAGTTAGCGCCCTGCCAGTCTTCCCACAATGAAGTTGCTCCTTTGGCAATCCAGTTTCCCCAGCCGGGATATTCTGTACTGTTAAGCATTTTGAAAGCAATTTCATCATTTCCTGAACTATGCAACGCGTTAAAAACATATTTGCTGCCGAGTAATCCGAAGTCAGGGTGAAAATTCTTTAGCTCAATCTGCTTAATCAAATCTGTAACTGTTTGCTCCGTTGCCTGTTGTGGAGCTAATCCCTGATACAATGCACAGCTTAATGCCGTTTGTGTTTGTATATTATATTGATTAGATGTCTGATTAAAAAATGTTTCATTAAAAATTGTTTTTATTTTATCAGCCAAAGCTCCGTATGTTTCCCTGTCCCCTGTCTTTCCTAATATTCTTGCCATCTTGGAAAGCGTTAAAGCATCATAATAATAGTAACCTGTTGATGTAATTTCTACAGGTGTTTTTGTAATGGAAACCCAGTCTCCCAGGCCTATTGTCTGAATGCCGTCTTTTGTACGGGTTCCCAGATAATCGACATAACGTTTAATTGCTTCATAGTTCTCGTTAAGAATATCAATATCGCCGTAATACTGATATAGCTCCCATGTTATTACAGGCAAGGCACTGTCCCATGCGGGGCCGTTGCCCCATTCATAGCCCCATCCTGAAGAAGGAACGATACCCGGCAGTTCCCCGGTTGGCCTCTGCTCATCACGCAAATCCTGCAGCCATTTACGGTAAGCCTGAATGCCATCATAATTCCACAATCCGGTTTCACAGGAAATTTGCGCATCACCTGTCCAGCCGTTCTTTTCACGCTGGGGACAGTCAGTCGGGATACTGTAAAAGTTGCTTCTGTAAGATTCCAGAGTAGCAGCATATAATTTATTAAGTAACTCATTAGAGCAACTGAATGAACCGGCTTCTTCCGAACCGGTACTTAAGAATAATCCTTCCAGATTTTCCTTAGCTAATTCTACTGCAGGCTCTGTAGTTACCTCTACATATTGATATCCGTGATATGTAAAACGGGGTATATAAGTTTCATTTCCTTTACCGTTTAGGATATAGTAATCAGTTTGATATGGCTGTCCTCCTGCAGGTATCCGCATATGTTCGGAGATTAGTTTGTTATCCAAAGACTTATCCGGGTTTATCCTTTCACCAAATCTCATAGTT
>JARLHB010000566.1 GCA_031292465.1 Ignavibacteriaceae bacterium | reverse complement strand
TAATAGTCGAAATTGAATTGTTTTCGTAATATTTTTAGTAAACTTGTAATGCCTGAAGCTTTTGCCAGGCCCGGATAATTACAATCCCGCATAGTGCGCCAGTTTATTTAAAAGTATTTTCCCTTCATAAGTAACTGAAGTTACACAGTATAGTATTTCAATAACCCCGCCATAAACAGCCGTGTGAAAATTCGTTTTGCATGAAAAATTATGCGATAAATAATTTAATTAATTTCTTGCACAGGGAGTGGTAAACTGTTGAAACAGTTAAGGAAAATAGTAATTGCATTATTAACACCGCGATTAATCGCGGTGTTAATGATAAAGCCAAAACCTCTTCAACCGTTTTACCTGTCCGCTTTTGGCGGAACGGTTTACCACCCCCTTATAGTTGCGAGAGCAAAATCAAAATATTGAATAATTATAAATATAGTTTGAATTTTCACACAATCTCTAAATGGCGGGCTTAATAAGAAACGGATTTTTGTGTAACTTCAGTAAGCTTATTTAATTATCTTAGAAGAATAGTCATTATTATCAATTAAAATAAAATGATAAAGTTTATAAAAGCAGCATCGCCGGATGAAATAGAAAAAGTAAGAAAACTGTTCAGGGAATATGCTGATTCACTTGAATTCAAGCTCGATTTTCAGAATTTTGAAGAAGAAGTAAATAATTTGCCGGGGGAATATGCTGCCCCTGAAGGCAAATTGTACATTGCTTTGTTTAATGATGATTCTGCGGGCTGCATTGCTTTAAGAAAAATTGATAAAGATACCTGCGAAATGAAAAGGCTCTTTGTTTTACCAAAATACAGGGGATTAAACATAGGCAAGGCGCTTACTGAAATACTGATAACCGAAGCTAAAAGAACCGGCTATAAATTTATGCGGCTTGATACTGTGTTTACAATGCTTTCCGCAAGAAGGATTTATGAAGAGTTCGGTTTTAAGGAAATTCCGCCATACCGCTATAATCCTGTTGAAGGTGCTATTTATATGGAACTTAACCTTCAAGCCGGAGTGGAAATAAATTTAGAAGATGATTTAGCCCGTTTTATCAGGTTTAACCTGTGGAAACATCATAAGCTTTTTTTATGCGGGCAGGTTAAATATTATTCATTAAAAAAAGAAGCCGGGCTTAATGAGCTCAAATCAAATCTGTTGCAGATGGGTAAATCGCAATTTGATATTTATACCGGGGAACTTTTTCCTGAAGAAATAATGCAGTCTGTTGCTGATGAATTAAAAAAGTATAATGTGACCAATAAAGATTCATATATTAATTGGCTTATCGGGGAAGGAAATGATTACCGTATCATTATTTTATCCGACGGGTCGGAATGGACTTTAAGATTAAATACAGAGAGTGAAAAGTATATTCATATTCATCCGGCAAGGTATTCTGTTAATACACTGCGCATAAAAGCATCCACATTACAGACGGCAGTTACTACAGCTATTTTATCAAAGATTAAATCCGCCGATCCTTTGGATTTGCAAATTATTAATGAAGCAAGGGAAAAGTACATTAGTGAACCGCCTGTGAAAACGGTTAATAAGAATTCGGGACTTGGTAAAATTATTCTGATGTTTACAGAGATATAAAAAAGCCCGGCAAAACCGGGCTTGAAAATGGCATATACAAACTATTAGAACCTGTCTTCGCTGTCAAAGCCAAAGTGGCCTCTTTTCCCATGGAAATTTTTGCCTTTTGCATTCTCTTTCCACGTCTTTTGCTGTTCAGGAGTAAGGACCTGGTAAACATCAAAAATATGATTTGCGAAAGCCAATGCTATTGCATTTTTACTCTTATTAACCTTATCAACAGAGGCGATCAAATCTTCTCTTGTTATATTATCTTTTGATCTTAATGATTTAAGGTCGATCTGATTCTTTTTCAGGTCTGAGCGTAAGTCTACCATATTCTTTTGAAAAGAAGTTTTTAGGTCTGCAATCTTATCCTTTTGCTGGTCGGATAAGTTTAGTTTTTTCATCATATCATCTTTGTGTGCCATCATACCCTTCATGCCTTTACCGGAAGCATGCCCTTTATCGGGATTCTGCTGGGCATTGCCTGTACCTACTGTACAAAACGTAAAGAGTATTACCGTTATAATTGATAATGCTAAAGTTTTCATCATGTTCTCCTAAAGTTATAAGTTTTGCACTTTTGACATTAGCACCTTAACTTTGGTTTAATTAATCCGGAAGTTAAACCGTTTCACACTTTAGATTGTCAAATTGTAAAGATTAAGAGAAGATGACGGAGCAAAGCGGCGATTTTGATCTTGTAAATAGTTTTATAGGCGGCGATGAAAGCGCGTTTAATAAAATTGTTTTGAAGTATCAGCAGAAGATATACTGGCATGCAAGAAGGATGACTGGTAATCATCTGGATGCCGATGAGATTGTTCAGGAAGTTTTAATGGTACTTTATGAAAAGCTGAAAGACTTTCAATTTAAATCGTCTCTTTATACATGGATATACAGAATTACCGCCACAAGAAGCATAAACTTTCTCCGGAAAAAAAACTTAAAGCAATACTTCTCTTTTGAGGATCAGGAAGCAAAAAGCATAAGAAGCAGTGAAGATATCGTAAGAGATATTGAAACTAAAGAGAAGCTTGAAAGGCGTGAAAAAGCCCTTCTAAAAATACCTGCCAAGCAAAGAGAGGTATTTATTATGAGGAGTTTTAACGAACTTAGTTATGAAGAAATTTCTGAAATAACAGGTAAAAGTATCGGCGGATTAAAAGCCAATTACTTCCATGCAATGAAAAAGATTATGGAGCTAATGAAATAAAATGAAAAACAGCGATAAAATTATTCTTTATCTCGACGGCCAAATGAGCGCTGAAGAAAAAACTGCATTTGAAGAAGAACTAAATAACTCACAACCGTTAAGAGATGAATTGAAGTTATTAACAGACTTTAATTCAGGTATAAAAGGAATGAAGAATATTCCGGTTGAAGAAGATTATTTTGTCCAAATGGTTCCTAAATTTAGAGGCAGGGCTGAACGGAAAAAGAAATTCCGCTTGTTTCCCGGTATTGCATACAGCGTTACAACTGCCACCGCCGTATTTATTGTAATGTTTTTCGTAATGAATAATAATACAAAAAATGATAATATTGCAGTACAAAATAATACATCCAAAATTGTAAATATTGAACCTGTTCAGGATGCATCTGCTTTATCGGATCAATTTGACCTTGTAAGTATGAACAGGGATGAAGCTGCGGGTTACGATACGTTGTTAAACTCCATGCTTATTCGTGAGCTGGGTTTAACCCCGCAAAGTTTAAGCGAAATATCGGCTCCGGATAACAACACTACCGATATCCAAACTATACTGCAGGGCGTTGACGAAAAAGAAATTGATGCCATCTATAAAGAAATTTTACATAAGAAAATTTTATAACAGGGAATATTATGAATAAATTAATTGCTGTTGTTTCATTTGTCTTAATTGCGGCGTTTGTTATTAATGCACAGGATATGAAACGTCCTGACCAGGGAGCGATGAAGAAAATTGAAGAGCTTGAGAAGGTTAAGCTTATTGAGACTCTTGGTATGGATGAGCAGACCACTTTGAAATTTTTTACCAGAAGAACAAAGTACAGGGAAGAACAATCGCAGCTAATTAAAAGCACTATAAATCTGATTGACCAGATGTCTGATTTGACAAAGAAAAATGATGGTAAAAACGACGAAGAACTGAAAAAAATGATTGAGCAGTACCAGGACCTTGAAGCCAAACTTCTTAAAAAGAAACTGGAATTTTATAACTCCTTGAACGATATTTTAACTTATAAGCAGATAGCAAAAGTAATGGTCTTTGAACGCAGATTTAAGGATGAAATCCGTGCAGCCCTGATGCAGGAACGGCGCAAAGGCAAACATTAGAATTATTTATGTTTTTTTTCTGAAAATTTCGCAAAAATTTTAATAAAGGGGTTGATTTTCAAGTCTGACAAAACTATCTTTTTAATCTGAATTTTTGCGGAAGTGGTGAAATTGGTATACACGCTACTTTGAGGGGGTAGTGCCTTAACTGGCGTACGGGTTCAAGTCCCGTCTTCCGCACTAAAAACAATTTTTGACCCCTGCTTAGGCAGGGGTTTTGATTTTTAAAAATAAATAACACTTTAGGGCGCAGGAATTTGCAACTGGTACAGAGTGTTACGGGACTAAGTAATCATATCCTTCTTAACCTGCCTTTTGAATCCGGGCTAAAATTGGTACTGCATAAGTTAAACTTCAAAAAAATATTTTATTGTAGCGTTGTTCGCAATGGTTAAGAAGAATTTGCAGCTTGAATTCTAAGAAATGTTTTAAAATAAAAAAGGCGAAGGAATAAATCTTCGCCTAAAATTAGTGGGAATAAAATTAGAACAGCAGAATTATATTTAAAGTAAAAGCCCTGACAACATCATCACCGCTTTGCCTGCCTGTTAGGTTATAATAACTAAATTTGGCGCTGATATCAAAATCAATTTTAGGCATTATAGTTACCTCAGAACCGATTCCAAGTGCCCCGCCTATGTTTGAATGGCTTAGCTGTACATAAGAATTACTGCCTATATCTAACTGCAACTGGCTAAAATTGTTGTATGATAAGTCTGCCAGTACATAAGGCTTAAAGCCGGGCAGTTGGAATAGAAAATATTCACCTTCAGCGCCAACAGAAAGAATAGACAGGGAAGTACTTACAGCAGTATCCTGATAGCTGCCGCTGCCCCTTAGGATATGATAATCTAAAAATGCTTCAGGGGTTACTTTTGACATAGGTATATTAAATTTAGTCAGAATTGTAAAATGGTAATTGCCGTTAAAGCCATAATCTGCATTTGCAACACTGCCCGTATATAATTTAGGGGTTGTGATTTGCGTTAACCCGCCGCCAAGCCCAAATTGTACTATCTGTGCTGAGGATATGGTACTGAAAAGCATAAACAAGAATAAAACACTGGTAAATATTATCGATTTTCTCATTTCTCTTCCTTAAATATACTATAGGATAATAACAGACATCTCTAACTTGTAAACACTAAAATACATTTTCTTCTTTTAATAATAAAGAATAATTAAAATATACAACTTATATAGTATTATGGGTGTATGAAAAATCAGATTGATTAAAATGCTGATTTTATTTAGAAGAAATTTTATATTAGTAAAACATAATAATACGGCTAATGCTGCACCTACTTATTACATTAATTGTTGCCCTTATTATATCGGTAATTTCATTTAAGGCAAAATTCCTTACAAAAGATGGAATTGTTGCTCAATTTGTATTAGCAGTTTTATTATTCGGGTTAGGGGGTGTTAAATGGTCTGTGCCGATAGTAACATTCTTCTTCCTTTCAAGCATCCTTTCCAAGATACGAAATAATAAAAACAAAGAAGTCGAAAAATCAACAATAACGACTCCGAATTGAAAAACGCACTTCGACG
>JARLHB010000565.1 GCA_031292465.1 Ignavibacteriaceae bacterium | reverse complement strand
TAATAGTCTGATTATTAACAAATCATTACACTAGTTTCACTTTCGTTAGTCGGGAAAGCAAGCAATTTAATATCATTCCCCTTTATAATATGAGAAGTAATTAAATTAGTAATTTGTTCAACCTTTTTCTCAATATTCTTGTCAATTTTTGAATCATTCTTTAGTGATGATTTGTGTTGCTCTTCTATTTTGCTTGTGATGGCAAGTGCAATATTATTTAACAATTCTTCTTCTCTGGCTTTTTCACTTTTGAGTAGCTTTTGATTACCAAAATATGCATCTGTAATTGGAGCAATGATTTTTTTATAAGATAAGTATGCTGCATAGCATTTGAAACCAACTTTAAATAGCTCTACTAAACTTAAAGCAATATTGACATCAATACTAAAAACAAAGTCAATTGACCCATTCTGAACTTCTATTATTTCAATATCTTTGGGCGAATGGCTGGTTAATACTTGATGATAAATAGGGAGAATCCGATTCCAGGCATTAATGTTTTTCGTAAACTCTGGAAGGTTTGTAATTGTCTTTTGATCTTTCAAAATCACCGAAATGATTGCTTCATTTTCTTTTGCGATATGCACCTTTTCAACACCAGTATAAGGCTCAATAAAATCTTTTATAGAATCAATCACTTGTTTGTTTTCTTGGATCTTTTGATTTAGCTGAGTTAGTATTTGTTGAAGCTTAGAAAAAAACCTTGGTTGATCAATCTCTGTATCATTAATTAAATCATCCATACTTTGTGCAAAGTCAGTAGTCGTAAAAGGTTTTTGATTTGATTTGGGCAATATTTCAAGTAGTGCAACTGGTAAATCACCATTAAATATATCATTAAGTTTTTTAGAGATTTTTTCAGCAATATCGCGTAAAGCCACTATATTGTTTTGATTGATTGGCAGACTATTTATATAATCTTGGACATCACGTTTAAAACCAGATTCAATAATTTCCAAATTAAATAATCTGACATATTCAGAAATTGTTTCAATATTCATTTTATCACCAAATTTAGTTGTTAACTATTATTAAGCACATAACGGCGTTGCGTTTAACCCGCCGCCCCAAACAGACAGTTTGATTAAACGATTACGCCAATAATTATTAAAAACTTTTTATCTATACTACTCTGAACAAGATTACCGATACGGAACGACTGCAAATAATATTATACAAATGCCGGATACGAAAACGCTGTTCGTGTTGAGCAGTTTGTTATCGTACTACTTAAGAATATATTTTAATTATCTTATCTTTAAAACCTTGCTTAATAACAAAATCATCTGCATCAACTTTCTTCAAAGCAAAGAATGGCTTACTTTTATTAGATTTATCAGTTATTCCAATTTCTTCTTCTATATCATTTTCTAATATTATAGTGCTACCATAATTCATATCTATTGCATCTTCTATTCTTTTGGAAGATTTATCAGCACTTTGAATACCTTCTGGATTTTTATCTGCTTGATGATCCTTGTCATAAATTGCTATGTAGGGTAAGCGAAATTTATTTAGTAATTCTATATATGGAACAAAAGCGTCTTTGCTTGCACATTCAATTAAAGTATAATCATATCTAAATATATTTAGTTGCTTGGCTAGAAATGGAATAACTGTTTTTTCGGTAGGACCTTCAACTAAAACAACTTTTTTTGAGAAAAACAACTCACTTCTATCAGGATTAAACCAGTGGACAAGATTAAAATTTTTTTTGTCATCATCATCTGAGAATAAATTTGTTTTGCATTGTAATATTGTTGTACCAATAGTATCATTTTCTTTTTTCACAATACAAATTGATTTATACATATTCATATCAATAAATGAGCTTGAATGTGTGCAAAGTAATATTTGATTGTCCGATGCAGAAAGTAAAACCAACGATGAAAACAATTCTCTTTGTGCTTGCGGATGCAAGTATAACTCAGGTTCTTCAAAAATAAAATACGCAGAATTAGAAGTTTGCCTAATAGGGCGTTCTTCCGCTGGTATAGTATTGACATTATCTCTTTCTTCTCTGATAATATTTGCCCAAGTTTTAATTAACGCAAATATTAATGCCCTTTGTAAGCCGTTCCCCTTTCTTGAAATATCTGTTTTAATGCCATCATTTATCCAAACAGAAGTACCAACTTTGAAAACATCATCAAAATTAGGTGGAGTTATTTCAACTTCTATTTTAGTATTCCAAGATGATAATTCTCTTTCGAGACGTTGTTCAAATAGATTTAGTTCTGGTGGTCGAGTAATATTTGCATTTCCATTCTCATCAATTTTATTTAATGATTTGACCATCGTGATGATTTTATTTTTTGCATCTTTGTAATCTTGATTTGTCTCCGACATTTTTTGAATAACAGAAGAATATAATTGGTTAAATAGTGTGCTGCCTTTCAGATTCAATTCTTCAGAAGCTGACTTGACAGATGGTATGTAAAATACTGAACCAAATATTCCTTTTGCAACATTTTTAAGGCCCAAAAAGTTTGTAGTCTCCAATTCGTAAGAAAAAGTAATAACAGTAGGATTTTGTTCAATGTATTGGTTTATAGCATTAGTAAATATTTCTTTAGTGATTCTTCCAACTGTAGGAATTAAATTATATAAGGGTAGCTGACTTGCTGTCTCTCTTTTTAAATAGTTCGAAACATTTTCTTCTTTCAGCCATTCTTCATTAGGATTTTGTATATAACCATTATAAGAAAATTGACCAGACTTATTTGCGGTTTTTCTAACTTTAATTTCATTCTCTGATGTTAGATATTTCTTGAACTGATTTTTATCATAATTATCCAAATTAGAAAATGTTACTTCGACAAATAATTCATCAGAATTTTGGTTAAAGTCTAGTTCATCATATTTTATTTCCCCAAAGAAAAACAACAAGGCAGAAAGTAGATTTGATTTACCATGATTATTTTGACCAATGAAAATCATTACTTTTTCGTAATCAAGTTCAATGTCTCTTATAGAACGCCAATTTTTAATACGGACATTTTTAATAACCATTTATCCCTCAAATTAAATATGCGCTATAACTATTAATTATGCTACCACATTACTTTATAACACTCCGGCAGCAGGAGTGCTATATCATAACCCACTTCAAGTAAGTGCACTGTACTTATTTTTACTATTTTGGATTTATTAAGTAATGCGGACAGCTTTATATTTTTATGCGGCGCATCATCTGCTTTATTAAACTGATGATGATTTTGTTCCCAGAGTGAAGTATTTAATGTTACAAATTTCAAAAAGCCAGCCCCATTGGATTTCTTTTTGCGTAACAAATTTATGGATTTTAATTAAATATTTTTATTCCTGTAAAACCCTTTTATAATTTAGTTATTCTTTTTTCATTATTCAAGCATTATAAAAAAATAGTAGGAACTTGATTAATCAAGTTCCTACAGAATCTCGTTCATTCGGGGCCCGGTTCCTACAATTTTATTTAACAAAATTTTTAGTTTATCAGCAGCAATTAAGTAGATGGCGGGCGAAAAAGATGTGTGAGCAAAAAAAAGGCGGTTAAAAAATTTTAACCGCCTTAAATTGTTTATTTGCCTGTTTTAAGTTTGTCTATAACTTTAAATGTTAAATCCATTGAGGCTTCGGCATACCATATCATTTGCAATTGTTCGCTTTTTTCAAGCACTAACTGCACACCGGCCTGTTTTGCTGTTTCTTCAACTGCAGCTTTAATTTTATCAATAATAGGACTCATAAGTTTACGATTCATCAAAGCAACTTCGCCGTTAGCATCAAGCTTAGCTCTTAAATCATTATAATCTTTTTCCATATTCATAATTTTCTGCTGAGCATCTTTCTTTTTAGCTTCAGTCATCAAATTAGCCTGCTTCTGATATTCTGCAAGTGTAGTCTGATAAACCTGGCCGATACTGTCGATTTGTGTTTTAATCTTATCAATAGCTGCCTGAACATCCCCCTGTGCTTTTATAGCTTCAGGTAATTGGGTTAAAATTGTCTGCGAATCAATATAGCCTACTTTTGTTCCCTGCTGGGCAAACAATACACAACTGCTCGACAGAAATAACACAAAAATTGCAATTAGGTTTCTTCTCCCGATTTTTTTGCTCTCATAATTATTTTTAATAGTTAATTCCCAAAGCTAAATAAATGCTTTAACCTGAACTTTTTAGAATTTTGGAATAATCATTCTTAAATTGATATGAAATTTAACACCTTAGATAACCGTTTCCAAGTTTATTGTTACTTTTTATTCGTTTAAGCGTCAAAATTCAACTATTTAACTGCAAATTTTTAATAAAAGCATACTGATTTATTCTTCTTTTATCATTTCCATACTTCCCTTAACCGGAATTTTTATTTCGTACGCCTTTTTCTTCTTATTAATTAATGTAACATCCCTAAGCCAGGGATTATAATATTTCAGAATTTTGTAATTTATTTCATGCGCAAAAGCAAAGTCAGTTAAATTAGCTATTGAAGAATTTACTTCAACATTTGTGGTTTTTAAAGGAGGATATAATTCCTCATTCTTAATATTGTAGCCATACTTTTCGGGACGCAGGAATATTTCTTTCATGGCAATTAACCTGGCAACATACCGCGAAGTTTCATCGCTAAGAAGAAGGTTATAATAATTTTTTACTTTTTGCTTTTCTATCTGTTTTTGAAGCCCATTCTTACCCATGTTGTATGATGCTGCCACTAAAGTCCAGCTTTTAAAAATACCGTATGCATCAATCAAATACTGGCAGGCAGCTTCGGTGGATTTTTCAACGTTATACCGCTCATCAACTTCCTCATCAACCTCCAGCCCGTACTTTCTTGCAACGTCCTCGGTTAACTGCCAAAAACCTACAGCGCTTGCCTGTGAAACAGAATTGTACAAATTACTTTCTATTACCGGCACATATTTAAAATCGTCGGGAATTTTATATTTCTGCAGAATAGGCTCAATAACGGGAAACCACCTGTTTGCTCTTTTTATGCCAAGCAAAGTTGCGGAATACCAATAAGTATTAACTAAAAATTCTCTTTCTATTCTTTCCTTTACTTCAAAATTTTCAACCGGAACCCTTTCGCCTGCAAATTCTAAGTTGTTAGTAATTTTAGGCACGGAAACCCTGTAAACGGCCCCTGTATCCTGCACTGCAACTATCTTTTGAGAATTTGCCCCTGCCCCCTGGTTGGAAGAATAAATTCCAATTACAACCAGAAGCAATATTCCAATGCCCATGCCTGAAAAAAATAAGACAAAATTAGGCCTGGAAGTAGTTATAATTTGCCGTAAAGTCTTCATTTAACTGCCAAGTGTTTTTAATGAAATGAAATTAAATGTAATATAGTAAAAGTTAAATTTAAGCGGTACTATTTTAATTTCCGGAAATTATTCAAATGAAAACTGATAAGAATAATTTTACTGAAACCATGCAGGAGACAAGAAAAATTAATCAAAAAATATGTGTGTATAAATTGAGCGGCCGGGAAACCGTATTGCGGGCAGGATTTTCAAAATAAGGAAGAGTTAAAGCAGAAATGATTTAAAATGGAAAAGGCATTTCATCCGGTAAAAGATGAAATGCCTTTTTTAATATTAATTAGCCTAAATAAGCTTTTAAGTTCTGGCTTCTGGAAGGGTGCCTTAAGGTACGGAGCGCCTTCTCTTTAATCTGGCGTACTCTTTCTCTTGTTAAGTTAAATCTTTCACCGATTTCTTCCAACGTAGCAGAATGCTCGCCGTTAATTCCGAAATAAAGCCTTAATACGCTTGCTTCTCTTTCGCTTAATGTTGAAAGGACGCTTTCAACTTCAGCTTTAAGAGATTCCTGCATTAACTTTACATCCGGCGCCGGCTGCTGTTCATTCGGCAGAACATCAATAAGGCTGTTTTTATCATCATCGCCTGCAAAAGGCGCATCCATGGAAACATGCCTGCCGTAAAGCTGAAGTGTATCTGTAACTTCATCGGTCTTCATGTCTAATTCTTCAGCAAGTTCCGAAGCGCTTGGTTTTCTTTCGTATTCCTGTTCAAGTTTGGAAAACGCTTTACCAAGTTTATTTAAAGTACCAACTCTGTTTAAAGGTAATCTAACCATTCTCGACTGCTCAGCAATCGCCTGCATGATTGACTGTCTTATCCACCATACAGCATAAGAAATAAACTTAAAACCTCTTGTCTCATCAAATCGTTCGGCAGCTTTAATTAAACCAAGATTTCCTTCATTTATTAAATCACCTAAAGAAAGGCCCTGGTTTTGAAACTGCTTTGCAACACTTACAACAAATCTTAAATTAGCTTTGGTCAATTCTTCAAGAGCAATCCTGTCGCCCTTCTTAATCTTCTTAGCTAATTCTATTTCTCTTTCGGGTGTAATTAAATTAACTTTTCCGATTTCCAGCAAATATTGGTCTAGGGATTTGCTCTCACGATTTGTAAATTGCTTCGTTATTTTCAATTTTTACTTATCTCCCGAATATTACTTTAATATCGTCACACTAATTGTGGAAACTTAAAAATTTCAAACAGTAAATATAACAAAATTTTACTTATAAAATTAAGTCAAAAAATAATCTACGGGCATAATGCCTGAAAACACAACAAGATTTCATGTTTTTTAATCAATTTTAGTGCTTTTTGTAATATTTTTTAAATGATTATTTTTAGTATCTTTTTACTACTGATTTTGACTTATAATCGGAAAATATGTTCCATTTTAAAGACATTAACAGGCTATAAATGGATTAAATCCGGTTATTTTTTCTGGGATGTAGTAATTTTTAGTATAATTTCTTAATTTATTTATAATATTTTTGACCGGACAGTCAGATTTACATAATGATGAACCGTGAATTCAATATCCTGTATAATGAGTTTCATACTTCGGTTGAGCGATTAAGAGCCGGCAGTATTACAGCTAAAAAGACTTTGCAAAAAGGCCTGGTTATGGACAGGTTCCTGCAATCTTTTGATAAATTTTTAGAAGTCATAAAATTTATTGTAAAAGAGCATAATGTAAATTGTGACTTCCCGGCTAATTGCATTAAGGAAGCGGTTAAATTCGGATTGTTATCCAAAGAAACTATTTATCTGGAAATGCTGGAAGATAAGTACAAAATTATACAGCTAAAAGATAAAAGATGCCCGGAAGATCTTTTCCTAAGGGTTCAGGTAAAATATATTCCCTTACTAACAAACTTTTCAAAAAAAATAAATAATAACTATATGGACTAAATCAGAATTCCAGGGTTGTCTGGTTTTCTTTTGTATGCTTCTTCCTTGTGCTTTGTTCCTGAAGGAATTCCCCAAAATTTTCCTTTGTGATGATGTGTATTTTTCCTACCTGTACGGCTTTAAGTTTTCCCGATTTGATATAATTTAAAACGGAAGATCTGCTGACATTTAATAATTTAGAAACTTCAAGCACACTAAAGAATTCTTTCATTGTGCCAACCTGCGGATAAATTTTTATCAGGTTATCTGTAAAAGCTAACTTTTCTTAAATTCATATTAAAAATAAGCTTTTTTGCATGAAATCGAAATACTTTTAACTTTTTTTTACCTGATTAAACCTGAAACACTTGCTCTTATAAAAAAAAGACTAATATTTTGTTTAATTTTGTAATAAGATTTTATTGAATTATTAATAGATGTATATGTTAGAAAGATTGTTAAATGCTAAAATCGAATTAACCCTTCCGATTATTTTCTTTTTAGTACTCGTAAACACAAAAGTTATTTTCTCCCAGGATCTGCCTCCGGTTAACATTCAATTTTCTTCGTACGCTATGTCTGCAGACGGAGTGGTATTCGGATATTTTGGAGAAAAGGAACGCGTGGATGTCCGCAGTACCGGATATATTTCACAATACCTGCTTTGGAGCTTAATTGCTACCGAAGACAGAGACTTCTATAACCACAACGGAGTTTCTATGAAAGGTATTATCCGCGGGATATTTAAAACCATGACAGGGCATACTGAAGGCGGAAGTACGCTGACAATGCAGTTAGCAAGGAACCTTTATTTATCTAATGAAAGAACCATCTCCCGCAAGATAACAGAAATTGAAATTGCTAAAAAAATAGAGAAGAAATATTCAAAGGACCAGATATTACTTTTATACCTGAACACTGTTTACTTCGGGCAGGGCGCCTATGGCATATGGGCAGCGTCTGAGGAGTACTTCGGAAAAACACCTGACCGGCTTTCCATAACAGAAGCCGCAGCTTTAGCAGGATTGGTTCAGTCCCCAAGCGGCTACGACCCGGTTAAGCATCCCGGCAAAATGCTGGCAAGAAGAAATGAAGTTCTTCATAACCTTGTTGAAGTGGGCAAAATTTCCGAACAGGAATTTGACAGGCTGAAAAATACTTCGCTTGGATTAAACCTGCACAAAGGCGTTGGCAGATTTTTTCTTGAACAGGTTAGAAAAGAAGCTGTAGAAATTCTAAGGCCGCGGGGGTTATACCTTGACCATAATGAATTGAAGATAACGACAACAATGGATTTCACTGTTCAGAAAGCGGCAGACGATGCCATAAATGCCCAGTGGAAACAATTCTCAAATTCCATGAAGAGCGCGCAGGTCGGACTTATTTCCGTTGAGCCGGGGACAGGAAAAATACTTGCAATGACCGGCGGAAATCCGGGAGCAAATTCACTGGGATTAAACCGCGCAGTTCAAATTAAAAGGCAGGCGGGTTCATCATTCAAAGCATTTTTATACGGCAGTTTATTACAAAGGGGCTATACGCTTGGCGAACCGCTTTTAGATAAGCCGATAGTTGTAAATGCGGGAAAGCCTACAGAGTGGAAGCCGCAAAATGACGACGGTTCATATACTAATACATCAATGCCGATGGAAAACGCAATAAAGCATTCGGTAAACCTTGCAGCAGCTTATGCAATATCAAACCTAACTACACCTGATTCCGTTGTTGCATTTGCCCACCGCGTAGGAATTGAATCGGACATTCCGGCATATCCGTCAATTGCACTTGGCACCGGTGAAGTAAGCCCTGAGGAAATGGCTTCCGCCTATGCAGTATTTGCCAACGGCGGCTTTCATGCAAAACCTTTTGCAATTCTTAAAATTGAAGATAAAAGAGGCAATGTACTTTACCAAAAATCAGACATCGATACCGCCACAGTCCTTGATCCTGCAACTGCATATTTGGTAGCTTCCGGGTTAAAATCTGTTTTAGAGGGAGGTACTGCTGCTACCGTAAGAAGATATTACCGCGGAATTGGTGCGGGTAAAACAGGCACAACACAAAATTCCACAGACGCATGGTTT
>JARLHB010000564.1 GCA_031292465.1 Ignavibacteriaceae bacterium | reverse complement strand
CAAGCTCCAGCACAAAATCTATCCGCTCTTTAACTTCTGGCCGGGGCACATTATAAAAATCACAATGAAGCTTTAAGTTTTCTTCTATTGTCAGTTTGCCATCAAGAGTCGACTCCTGGAAAACGATACCAATATCGTTCCTAACCTTATCTTTTTGATTTGATACATCATTACCGTTGATTCTTAATTCCCCCGATGTTTTGTCATGTATAGTGCATAATGTATTTATTGTAGTGCTTTTACCTGCACCATTAGGACCGAGAAAAGCGAAGATAGTACCCTGTTCAACATTGAACGAGATATTATCTACCGCCGTAAATGAACCAAATTTCTTTGTGAAGTTTTTTACTTCAATACTATTAGTGATAGACATATTACTCCATTTATTCAAAATACGTTATTGATCTATAATTATAGACGATTGAAAGTGGAAAATATTCTAAATTCAACGAAAGTATTTCTAATTTTTTTATGTCAACCAATAAATATAATATAACCCTTTTTCTGATAGGAGAATTTTAGATGAATTTATAGGAAAGATGCGTTTTCAAGCTGAATTTGCATTATTTTTAGGCCAGGGTGAAACTCCTACTCCCCACAAAAAAAATCCCCATACAATAATGTGCCGGGATTGTCAATTTGGATAGTCCTTGTTTAATAAGGGACTATCCAATTAACTAAATATTATTTTAATAGGATCATTTTTTTAGTTATTTGTTGACGGCCTTGCATAAGATTATAGAAATATATCCCGCTTGCAAAATCTTCCATTTTTACATTGTATTCATAACTGCCTTTATTCGTATATACATTATCGACTATTGTTTTAACCAATTGCCCCATAATATTATAAATTTTTAAGCTTACATTGCCGGATTGCGCAATGGAAAATTTAATGTTAGTTGACGGATTAAAAGGATTAGGATAGGCTTCGTAAAGAGCAAACTTATAAGGGCCCTCTGTTGATGCTTTCACTGTACCAGTTATATTATCACTGATAACCTGGAACTCATCGCAAAAAGTCCAATAACCACTGGCCGTGGTACTGAATTTTATATATCTTGCATTTACCGGGCTGGACAATGTACAATAATATTTATATACAGAAGACAATGTACCAATAATTGTACTTGGGCTAAGGGTTCCGGCTTCTGTAAAAATGCTATTATCTGTTGATACAAATACTTTTACTTCTTCTGGCAGATAAACTGCCGGTTGAGGGTCAAGAAGATAATCCGCAGTAAAATACTGTACGGGTGTGGATTTACCCAAATCAATTATAACATTTATAATCCCGCCGGTACTACCTGCAAAGCCTACCCAGGCGGCGTCTGCATAAGAAGCTCTTGAAGCATAAGTACCATCGGTTAGTTTTTTATGGTTTGAATCCGGATAATTTGCATTAGGCGATACAGAAACAGTATATGAACAGCCCTGGGAAACTATAACCATATTACCTGTAGTGATGTTTATCGACGAGTCTGAAGTAGAAACATTGTTAGCAAAATCATACGCTTTAACTTTATAGGCATAAGCCGTATTTGCTTTCAAACCTGAATCTGTATAGCTGGTAAGCGATACAGCAGCGCTTGTGCTGTCGGATATTTTCGGAACTTGACTTTTACAAATTAGTGTTCCATCACGATATACATAATACCCGCATACTCCAATATTATCTTTAGCTGCATCCCAGTTCAATATAATACTGCCATCAGCTTGAAGCGTAGCAATAATATTTGACGGTGAAGCCGGCGGCGAACTCTCAAGAGTACCGGTGTTCAGATAGTCTATATATGTTGACTGAAAGCCGGGATCTACATTATTGGGGCTATCGTAATAGCAGTATTCCCATGTAACATAATTATCTACATAAGGTTGTTCTATTTTTAGCTGTGAGATTATCCGGTCCATTGTGGCAGAAGTCTCATCATTAATATTAAATGTTTCAACATCAGACCACATAACCAGCCCTGATTTAGTTTCAACAGCCTTGCGGAGCGCAGAAAACCAGCTTACTACTTCGCCCAATTTTAGACCGCCTGCGCCTACACAATCCTGCGGGCAGAATATATCACCCACGGTTGTATGCAGCCCGGAAAAGACATTTTGCCACATTGCCTGGTAGGCAGAAGGAGTTCCAAGGCTCGAGTTCATAAATGGGCACCACATGAATGGTAACTTCTCGTTTTTTGCAATCAGATGATCCAACTGTCTGTTCATTGCATTAGTCAGTACACTCTGTTGAGTCTGTGTTTTAAAATTCAAATTATCAACCTCATAAGACCAGTACCAGCCATAAAACGCATCCGGATATTTGGTCTTGTAAAGGCTCCAAACTTCATCGCATATTTTGTTATCAAGATCCATCTGGCTGTATAGCCATGTGGTATCATTTCCATATACATTCCACCAATTCTCGCTCATATCAATTCCAATAAATACTTTTATCCCGGCCAGCTCAGCATTCCTCAAGCACGCATCAACTATATCGGGATATGCGGCATTTCCGTTCGCCGCCATTTCAGAATTTGGTAAGGATGATGGATAAAGTGTCTTTGTAATTTTTCCAGGGTAGCTGTCTGCAATTGCCTGAATAATAATATAATGCATTCCCGCATTTTTCATTGCAGTAAATTCCTGCTGCCATCTTGCATCTGTCCAGGAATAACAAAAATCACCGGTAATAAAAGAACCATCCATTGCTGCTTTTTCTGCGGCTGCTTTACTAATATCTGGAATTATCAATAGAAGAAAGGAAAGGAATAGTGTAAGTAAATTGTTTTTCATAAGTAACATTTTTAACATATGTAAAAGGCCTTCCGGGTAAGAACTAATAGCTGATAAACTTCTTGAAAAGACTAAACCGGGATTGTTAAAAGAAACAATCCCGGTTCAGTTAAGTTAGGAATTGACAAAATAATTAAGCATTGCTTAATTACTTCATAAGAATCATTTTCTTAGCTGATACAAAGTTGCCAGCTTCGATTCTGTAGATATAAACACCTGAAGCTAATTTGCTTGCATTAAACTGATATGTATAACTACCAGCCTGCATATAATTATTAACAAGTGTAGCAACTTTTTGGCCAAGTACGTTATAAATTGCCAATGTTACTTTAGAAGATTTTTCTATTGAGAAATTGATGTTTGTGCTCGGGTTAAAAGGATTTGGATAATTATTGCTCAAAGCATATTTAACCGGAACTGTTGTCGGCTGATTCTTGATACCGGTAACTGAAGCAGCAAGAACTTCTAACTCATCAACAAAATACCATGAATTTTTAGAGTGTGTTGTAAACATTACGTATCTTGCATTTACAGGAGTAGATAATGTTAAATAACATTTATGAGTGCATGTCTTTGTAGT
Organism: Ignavibacteriaceae bacterium; assembly: GCA_031292465.1. GTDB lineage: Bacteria > Bacteroidota > Ignavibacteria > Ignavibacteriales > Ignavibacteriaceae > FEN-1297. The sequence goes on along the minus strand of JARLHB010000564.1, from coordinate 6,028 downwards.
ATCGCCTGGTGTATCATCAATAAGTGTTCCGACCTGTGTAAAGGTTGTATTATCTGTTGATACTGATACATCAGTATTGTGTACATAAGCGCCTACGCCTGGTTCATACAAAAGATCAGCCATAAATTGCTGTACGGATGTAGTATTTTTCAGATCAATTACAATATTCAAAGTATCAGAATCTGAATTGTATCCTACTTCAGCAGGATCTGCATACCACTGCGTAGCACAGAACGCACCATCGGTTAACTTCGTATGATTTGCATCAGGATAGTTAGCGCTTGGAGCATATGAGCTGGTATAGCTGTCACCTTTTGAAACTACAGTAAAATTAGTATTTGTTAACCCAAACCACCTATAATCTCCAATTGGTAAACCGTCTGTAGCTGCTGATTTAAGAGCAGAGTTGGTATATTGCATATCAGCAGTTTCTGGAAGAGGCCATGTAGGAATCCAGTTACTGCCGTCAGTCGGCATTACGTTATTCTTATAACCCCAAATGTCTGTTGTTTCTGTTCCATTAAGAACTTCTGCAACATATGTAAGTAAACTAACAGCGCCGCTGGAATTTCCACTTGTAAGTACATCTGTAACTGAAGTTCCATATCCTGGATCAGCATTTACGTTGCCTGATTCGTTAAAATTAGGCCAATGTGCTTTGTCTGTGAACATATTTTTGGTTCTGTTATTCATCCATACTGGTAAGTAAAGTGAATCTAATACTTTTACTGTATCATTCCAGTTAGCCCAGAAATCTGTGAGTGCTTTTGGCTGGAAATAAGCGTTATTCTTTGCTTCAGCGCTTCTCTTAGCTTCTGCCAGCATTCTCCAGTTTGCACTTTGTGCATCAGCCGGATCAAATGTACTGTCGTATGCTACTGTAAGTGTATCCCAATCTATTGTTGAGCTAATGTCGGCTGAAAAAGATTCAAACCATGCAGGATATTTTGATTTTGGTTCTGCGCCTGCAAATGTGCAATAGAAAATATTGTCATTCATCTTTGAAGAGATAGCCATAAAGATACTTGTAGGAGCTACGAAATTATACATTACGGTACAATGGCTCAGTTCAAAGTAATTTAATGGTGCAAGTTTACCAGCAGCAGCAGCATAACCGTCTATACAGAAGATTGTACTGTTTTTGATAACAATAGAATCTGCAGGGTTACTTGTCGGCCAGTCAGATGCGATAAGTAATGTTGAGAACCAGTCTGTTGGATGGACACCATTTCTGATTATACAATTTGTAACATAGAAATTGTCCCTTACTCCTGTATAACCGATTACTTCTCCACGGTTATCATCAACAACTAAGTTATCCATATAAAGATGTGCATAACTACCGGTAACTATAAATACTTTACCCCAGTTCCATGAACCATCTATAGCAGATCCGTAGAAATAAATGTTCTTGAATACACCTGTTGAATGATCAGCATCCAAAGTCAAAAAGACTGCAGGCATAGAACCGCTCTGAGTAAGCCCGGGTTGAACACAAGGAGGACGTTTGTCTGCTCCAAGTACACCAACAATTGCTATATCAGATTTTACACTTATGGTACCCAGATATAAGTATGTGGTATCAAGAGAAACAAGTTTATATACCTTGTGAGCTAAAACGCCGCCTGTGGTGGTATCACTTCCGATAACCACATCAAGACTAGGACCGTTAGCATAAACAACTAATGTATCACTTCCCGCAGCTGATAATTTTGCAGGAGTAATAAAAAATGCTACCATTGCAATAAAAAATGCCGTGGTTAATATTTTTTTCATATGAAAGACTCCTTTCAAGAGTTTTTTATAAAAGTTAAATAAAATAAAGAGTTTGATAGAATTCCCGGCATACAGGTACTATCATTCAAAAGAATAAATGAATTATGATACCTCCTTTCAGTCCTTTTTTGATTACTAATAAATTATTTTACCATTCTAATTAATGCTAAAATGCTTTCTCTATAAATACGCGTTAGCATCAAACTTTGCGTATTCGGTAACTGGGGGCCTTTAAGAATATTGTTTTATCTAAAAACCCTGTTACACCCGATCCGATAACCTGCTATAAGCAGCTTCCTGAACTTAAATACCGAAAAATCATTTTAATGGAGTCCTTTATATATTTATTTTAATATTAATTCATATATGGACTATTCCATAACAGTTACTTTTCCGCCGTGAACAAAATTACCCGGCACAAGACCTTTATCTAACGCTAAATAATTAACCATCAATTGAACGGGAATTATGCTTTGAATTGAATATAGATATTCATCAGGCTGTTTTATTAAAATTACTTTTATATTACTATCTGATATTCCGGGGTCCTCATTGGTAATTATCAATACCTTACCATTATACTTAGCTATATCAGCAGCCATTTTACTACTTTGGCTATATGTTCTTCCATTAGCCGCAAATAATATTGATTTAAAACCCGGTTTTACCATTTCGATTGGTCCATGGCGAAACTCTCCGCCTAAAGTTCCCGCTGACGGTAATTTCCCGGCTTCCTTAAACATCAATTCACTCTGTAAAACTGTTGAGAATGAGGGCCCTCTGCCTATAAATTGCAAAAATTTTATATCCCCGAAGAAATCAAATATGTCCGTAACTAATTTTTCATGCTCTGCCAGCATTTCTTTAATTCCGGTAATTAATTCTTTTATTTGTGCAATTATATTTTTATCCCACTTGCCGGCGAGATACCACCCAAGTATGAATAAAAGCATTGTTAGTGAGGTATAGGTCTTTGTGGAGGTCATCTCCTCTTTTCCGGCTTTACTTAGTAATGATACCTGCGTAGTTACAGAGAGTGTGCTTTTTTCTTCATTAGTAATTCCTATACAGGAAATATTTGCCGGAAGCTGATCTAAAAATTTAACTATCTCATAACTTTCGCCCGATTGAGATATACATATTACCAAAGTCTTTTCAGTGGCTAACGAAAAGTGATAATAAAGGAACTCACTTGTGTTCATTACAAAGGATTGTATTCCGAGGCTATTGAATAAACAGGATGCCGAATACGAAGTGAAAAAAGAACTACCCATCCCGGTAAAAATTATCTGCTGAAAGTTTTTCTTTTGAAACAACTCCTTTATTGTTTCCAGCCATTTTTCCCCTTGCACACTGGAATAATAATCCAAAATCGCTTCAAGAGATTTTGGTTGTTCTAATATTTCACTTAAGAACTTATTCATCTTATTCCTTTCACCATTTTTAATTCGCAGTTTCACTCTGTTAAGTCTAAACAATGAGAATAAAAGATGTACAATTGATTAGCAAAAGCTTTATCCCGATGAATTAAATCATTGTTTCTAACAGATCAGGATTACCGCCATAATATTCCCAGTATTTAGAACCATCCTTTTTAGTTTCAACCGCGAAAAGGGCATATTCCTTATTATGATTACATCTGCAGCTATTGCCTTCAAGAACTACCTTGCTTTCTGATATAGCCGGATAATTTGATACCTGTGCATATTGAGCAATACCTGCAAGAAAAAATAGAGATACTATTGTTACAATATTCAGAATGATTTTATTGTTCATTTATTGTACCTCTGTATAAACTATAGTTCATTTTGCCATTGAGTTTAACTTTCCCAATTTCCTTTTTATGGGCTGTCTACTTGTTCTTCTTTTCAATTGTAAGGATTCCGGAAATTAAGCTTTGAAATTATTTAACCTTAAGATATTGACTTTTTTTTACTTTCCTATTCGACTATTTATTATGCTTTGCATTACTTTTTTTTTCTTTCTCGCAAAAAAAAGTTACCAATATTGGTTTCATTATGAAATAGGGGAGTTGCTCATATTTATGGGGGAATTTATAGGGGGATTTTTAGTTCTTTGAGTTTTTTTGAAGTGGTAAGCCCTAATTTGTTTTTAATATTTTGTTTATGATTTTCAATCGTCTTTACACTTAGACAAAGCTTTTGGGCGATTTCTTTGTTCTGCAGCCCTTTGCGTGAAAAGCTGATTATTTCTTTTTCTCTATTAGTTAATATTTTTATTTCATCTTTATTCTGTTCATCCTGGAGAATACATTCTAATATAGGACTGCTGTAGTACTTTCTATTCTCCATCACAGAAAATATTGCTTCATTAAGATTTTCAAGATTTTCTTTTTTGCTTAATATCCCATCAATACCGTTTTGTATGAAATACAAAAAGTACTGTTTTTCAAAATGTCCAGAGAAAAGGATTTTCTTTATATGATTAATATTTGCCATAAAATTGCCGATTTTTTCAATTTCTTGTCTTTCCAAAGAACCATCATCAAATATGATAACATTATATTTCAGCCAATCAGAGTTAATCAAATCGTTGTCAAAATTTGAATAATCATCAAAACCTGATATAAAAAAAGGGCAATCGGAAAAGAAATTTGTTAAAGAGGATAAGACAACCGGTTGCGCTGATAAAAACAATACTTTTATTTTAGCCATGATCTTCAAATCCCAATTTTATTAATAATTCAGGGAAATATTCAGTTTTTAATTGAGGTGGACGGAATGTTATAGCTTCGTGTAATAATGCCGAGAGGTATAAAAAGGTCACCGTATTATTTAGGCCTTTCATATTTGCTCCTAAATCATATCTAGAATATATTACCACTATGGTATGTCGTTGAATTTTTCATTCCTTTTTCTCACCTATTTTTGCTGCCAATTTGTACTTCCTTTCATTATAAAGTATCTAAAAGATTACGCTTTAGTTTACTTTAAGTTTAAGGATTTGACTTTTTTTTACTTACTTTATCTGAAATTTTATATACTTTCTATTACTTTATTTTACTTATTATAAAAGACATACTAATATTAACTTTTTTATCGAATAAATAAAATTTTCAATTCCTAAGTTTTTTTTGAAGTGGCGGAAATATTAAAACTTTGTACAATAATAGCGATAAAAAGGAAAGAATAAATATAGCATCGTTTAGGTTTGTCATGCCTGACCTTTTTACCCATTTGTAATATTTTATTCAGCCTAATTTTAAATAAGACCCGGTTCGTTACCAACTTAAGCTTTATAGTAATTTACTTAGTAAATACTCTGAAGAACGAAATAACAAATCATTATCAATTATAATCTAACAGGACAAAGGATGAGGATGAGTTTTAAATAACCGCAGATATTTCATCCTCCAATAATATGTATTTAATTTCCATATATTCCCTATTAAAGTCAATGTTACCGCATGTACCATTGATGCAGTACAGCCGGCTTTTCTAAGTGAAAAACTTTGTTAAGTCGGGTTTCCAGGTTTAACACATCGATTTTTAGACTATCACAAGATCCCTGTCTCTCCGCTAATAGGCCGAATAGATTCAGGCTTTTTTATTTAATTTATAAATCAAACTGTTATAGATGGATGTCCTATTCTATAGGAACATCATATAACCACAACCGTTAATGATAATGGTATTCATCCGCGCAACTTCATTACAAACTAAATCCAACCGGATTTTAGCTACAATAATATGAGATTTGACTATATCTGCTTCTTTGTTGCTGGGTAGCTTTGCAACATAAAAAAGGAAATTATAGCAACAGGTTCGTTATGTCATACATAAGAGATATGGTCCTTAGTTAAATGTTATGTTTAAGCGTCCACTTTTTCATTGCTAATAAAACAGGCCTTAATTCCTCACCACATTCTGTAAGGCTGTACTCTACGTGAGGCGGAACAACAGGATTGGCTTCACGAATAATTATCTTATCCGCTCCCAACTCTTTTAGATTCTGAATCAACATTTTTTCGGTAATGGCTGGTATTGCTTTTTAGGTATTTGTCTGGCTTATAATTTCCCGGTAATCTCAATTGTAAGAACTGAAAGCGATAAAAAAGAACTTAAAGAACTGGGTGCAGAAAATATTGTTGTTCAAACTGATACTAACTTTCAACAGCAATTAAAAGAATTGTCGCAGCAGTTATCAGCAACAGTAGTTTTTGATGGTGTAGGCGTTGAAATTTTAAACAAAATTATTGATGTGTTACCGTTCAATTCAACAATTTATTCTT
>JARLHB010000563.1 GCA_031292465.1 Ignavibacteriaceae bacterium | reverse complement strand
TTTGCTGAACAATGTCCTTAGGAATAAATCCGTAATGAGAATTAGTTGGCGATTCAGAATTAGCTGCAAAACCATCCAGCGTTACAAAATTAAAGCTGCTGCCGCCGACAGGCCTGTAATACATTTTTATAACAGTTAATTGATTTGTATAAAGAGAAGCTAAAACAGTAGATTTATTTCCGTATAAAGCAGAGCCGGCATAAATAAGTCCGATAGCTGGTGCAGTCCTTATAATATTAAAATTTACCCTTTCTTCGGTAGTTTGTCCGTTGCTTAAATTGACTGCAAGCCTTAAACAATATGTAGTATCTTTATAAGAAGATAAATTAAGGCTGTAAATGTTTTTGTTCTGGAACTGGTAATTATTGTCCTGAATTAAAGTAGTCCACGAAGAAGGAGTTAAACCTGTACCTAAATACAAACTGTAGCTTTTAAAATATGAAGATAAAACAGTGGCATTTACTATAAGAGTATCTGTATTAGTTGAATAGTCCTGTTTAGGAGAATTAAATTTTATAACAGATGGAGAAAGCGAGCTTACTGCCCTATAAATATTTAACCTTCCTGCCCCGGTATAAATATCCCACCCGGCGGCATTTATATCATCAGCAGTGGTTTTTAGAATCTGCTTAACTTCATCATTTGTGTAATTACCGAGTGATAAGATTAATCCTGCTGTGGCTGAAACAAACGGTGCTGAAGCCGATGTACCGCTTACAGATGAATACCCACCACCTTTGGCAGTTGTAAGAATATCTGTTCCGGGAGCTACAAGGTCAAGAGTGGAGCCGTAATTGGAGTTTGGTGAAACATCATCATATTCGGTTGAATTGCCAACACAGATAACTTCGGAATAGCCAGAAGGATAATGCGTCTCTTCCGAGCCGGAATTTCCAGAGCTGGCAACAAGCACTACGCCTTTGCTGTATGCATATTTTACAACGTCTCTCATTACGTAAGAAAATATGTTATTGCCAAAGCTCATGTTTATTACTTTAGCGCCCATTTTTACGGCATATAATATTGCTGCGGCAACATCATCTTCCTGCCCGTTACCGGTAGGATCAAATGCGCGCAGGTTCATAATTCTTACTTTAGGCGCAGTCCCGGCAATTCCAATAGAATTATTTGTCTCTGCTCCTAATATTCCTGCAATATAAGTTCCGTGTCCGTTTTCATCCATGGGATTATTGTCCCACCCGGTAAAGTCGCCGCCGGTAGAATCATACGGATAACCCTGTGCATTTGTAAAATCCCAGCCCATATAGTCATCAATAAAACCGTTATTATCATTATCTGTTGAGTCTGATTTTTTATCTTTTCCGTTTGAATTGGTTCCCGTTTCGCCGGGGTTTATATATATCTTATTTGCAAGGTCAGGGTGGGTATAATCAATTCCGGTATCGATGAGTCCGATTATAACGGAATCAGCACCTTCGGTAATATTCCAGGCATCAAAAGCTTTTATCTTTTCCAAAGCCCATTGTTCAGCCACAAGACTGTCGTTGGGAATCAAATCAATTTTATAAATATTTGAGGTTTGAGTGTACTCAACAGAAGCGTCGCTTTGAATTTGGGATAAGAAAGCCTGTAAAGCATTTGTGTTTGTAAAAGTTAATTTTACTATTCGTGATAAGCCTGCATCTGTGCTGCCGAGGTTTTTTGCGAAGTGCCCTGCAATAAAATTCGATGTAGCCGATACTTTATTAATAGATTTTGTAAAAAACTGTTTTGAATTTATCTTGTTTTCAATAACAGATAAATCAATATCGTTTTTGTACTTAACGAATAAAGTAGTTTGCGGAAAAATGAGATCAGGTAAAAATATAATGAATAAAAAAGCAATAAATGCTTTATAATTCATACATTTCCTTTTTAAATCCTGAATCGACTTCCGTGGGGTATTTACCGGAAAAACACGCTGTGCAAAAGTTATCAATTCCAGCTTCCGAAACTGCCTGCAGCATTTGATCAATTGTAAGATATTCAAGACTATCCACGCCAAGATATTTTTCTATTTCTCTTACATTACCATTCATCTGGCACGCAACCAATTCCTCCCTGCTCGGGAAATCCATGCCATAATAACATGGGTGCATGATTGGTGCAGAAGATATTCTTAAATGAATTTCTTTTGGATTTGCTTCTTTTATCAGATTAACAAGCTGTCTTGAAGTAGTTCCGCGCACGATTGAATCGTCAACAATTACAACAGTACGGCCCTCAAGAACGCCTTTAACTATATTAAACTTAATTCTTACACCGATTTCCCTTTTTTCCTGGCCGGGCTGTATAAAAGTTCTTCCAATGTAATGGCTTCTAATAAGCCCTATCTCAAGCTTGGAGTTTATCCCTTCTTTTTCCAGTTCTTTTTGATAGCCGAGCGCTGTGGTATTTGAACTGTCAGGAACGCTTATAACGATTACCTTTTGTCCGTCTTTGTCGCGGACAGGATAATTTCTTGCAAGAGTTTTTCCCAAACGCCTTCTCATTTTATCTACATTATGGCCAAATATAAAACTGTCCGGGCGGGAAAAATATATATATTCAAAAATACAATGCTTTTTAGGGAATACCTCATCGCCTTTTATTCTATAAGACTTAATATCTGAAGCCTGTTTAACATCATCATCAATTACAACTATTTCTCCTGGTTCAACTTCACGGACAAACTTTGCAGCAATAATATCGAATGCGCATGTTTCCGATGCAATTACAAACGAGCCATTCAGTTTTCCAATGGAAAGCGGGCGGAAGGCATAAGGGTCTCTTGCAGCAATTAGTTTATCATCAGTCATTAATACTAATGAATAAGCCCCTTCAAGACGGTTTAACGCTTCTTTTATCTGATCAACCTGGTTATCAAGCCTGCTGCGTGCTATAAGGTGCAAAATAACTTCCGTATCGCTGCTGGTTTGGAAAATAGCCCCTTCATCTACCAATTCATCACGAAGCTGTTTTGCGTTTGTAAGATTGCCGTTATGTGCTACAGCAAGATTTCCCATCCTGTATTGTACTACAAAAGGCTGTATGTTTTTCTTTGACTTAGAGGATCCGGTAGTAGAGTAACGGTTATGTCCTATTGCGCATGAACCGGTAAGGGTTTCCTTAAATATATTCAGATCAGCAAAAACTTCTGAAACAAGCCCTTCGCCTTTATGAATATTAAAAACAATATTATTGTTCTTATTTATGTCTTTACTTACAATACCGCTTGCTTCCTGTCCCCTATGTTGTAAAGCGTGTAATCCGTAATAAGTATTTACAGATGCTTCTTCATTATTATAGATTCCAAAAATTCCACAATGGCACTTGGGTTTATCTGATATTATCTCCATTTAGCAATTCGTCACTTTTGTAAAACTTGATACAAATTTACTAATAAAATCCTATGATTAAAATAGCCGCGTGATGAAAAATATAAAAGATATTTATTATTATGTACTAATGACTAAGTAAATAGGCAGTTAACCTTGCTTTAACTTTATATTATTAGTCTAATTGCAGATAATGCCTTAATTATTTTGTTGAATAAATCCACAATAAAGTATAAATGTGATTTAGTCAAAGGATCTATACAAAATTATTTCATTCGGATAAAGATAAAATAAATCATTATTCTATTAAAGGCCGTTTCGCCGACCTGAATTTTTATTGGATAGATTCAATTAATCTTTATGAAATATTATTCTCTGCCTGCTTAAATACTTCCAAATTTCTTGTTAATGAAGATATCTGTTTAATAATTACAGAATGAATTAGACACACAATCTGATTTTAATAAAAATGAATTAACACACAATTCACATTACAGTAATAATTTGGTAATAGTGGTTGTTTATAATTGGACACTTAAAATAAAACATTTCGTGATAGCCACATTGAATAAAGGAAGATATGACATCATTTTCTACAATTTTATTTCTTGGTTTATTTTGTGTCTTGTCTTTTGAAGTTGATGCGGGAACTATTACCGGATATATTAAAAATGATAAGAACGGCTCTGCTATACCCGGCGCAGATGTTGTTTTAAAAGGGACAAATTATGGTACAAATGCAGACAACTCCGGTTTTTACAAAATAGAAAACGTACCTGCCGGGAAATACAAAATAAAAGTCGAAGCTATCGGATTTAAAAACAGCAGTGAGACTATCGAAATAAAAAAGATCTCATCAGTTATTCGAATAGACTTTACTTTGGATGAAGAAGCTATACAATTATCGGAAGTTGTAATCCGGGCCCGTGCGAACAAGGAACTTGAGACTTCTGCCAGAACAACTGAAAAAGATGCGGGAAATGTTGTAAATGTTATTTCAGCACAGGCAAT
>JARLHB010000562.1 GCA_031292465.1 Ignavibacteriaceae bacterium | reverse complement strand
TCATTCCAGATTAAAGCGGCAGCGCCCAGCACAGCAGCATTACCTCCGGGTAAAGCTGATGGAAGTATTTTTACTTTATTTCTGAATATTGGCAGTAAGTAACTTTCCATATACTTCTTTGTGGGCACCAGAATTAAATCTCCGGCCAGTGCAAGCCCGCCGAATAAAATAATTGCTTCGGGACTAAGGTATGCAACAGTATCTGCAAGCTTAAGCCCGAGTATTTTTGCGGTATAATCAAATGCTTCAAGCGCCAGCTTATCTCCCTTATTTGCTGATATTGAAATATCTTTTGCTGTAAGCTGGTTAAAACTTTTATCTCTTAATTCACTTGGCGTATTGGTTGTCGCAATCAATTCAAACACGGTTCTTCTTATGCCCGTTGCTGAAGAATAAGCCTCAAGGCAGCTTTTCTTTCCGCATCCGCATTCACGCCCTTCAGGGTCAACAGTTGTATGCCCTATTTCTCCGGCAAAACTGTCTGCTCCGTAAACAAGCTGTCTGTTAACAACAATTCCGCTGCCCAGCCCGGTGCCAAGCGTAATTACAACAAAATCCTTCATCCCCTTAGCCGCGCCGAATTGCATTTCGCCGATTGCCGCCGCATTTGCATCGTTTGTTATTGCTGACGGAAGATCATAATATTGTTTTAAAACCTCTAATACGTTTACTACTCCCCAGCACAGGTTTGGCGGCTGTTCAACTGTTCCCTTAAAGTAGTTTGCATTAGGAGCGCCTATGCCTATACCGATTAATTTATATTCACCGGATATTGTCTTATAGGCCTCATCCACTTTCTGATGAAGCCGTTCAAACAAATCTGCAGCCGGTGCCTTAGCGCAGGTAGGGATGGAAGACTCAAGTATACATTTTCCGTTTTTATCTACAAATCCAAAAACAGTATTTGTCCCGCCGATATCTATTCCTAAGGTTACATCTGTAATACTCATTATTTTATACCTTAGCCGATTTTGAAAAGTGCGGGATATGTCCTTTTATACCATAGTATGCTATGAATAAGTAGCATATAAGAGGCAATAGGAATGCATGATGGAGACCGATCTTATCTGCGATCAATCCCTGGAAAACGGGAATTATTGCTCCGCCGACAATCGCCATGCAAAGGATACCTGAACCTTGGCCTGTATGCTTGCCAAGGCCGTCAAGTGCTAATGAGAAGATGGTGGGGAACATAATAGAGTTAAATAAACCTACCAGCAGGATTGACCACATTGCGAATGCGCCGAAAGTGGACATTGACGTAATAACAAGTATTGTGGCAACAATTGCATTAAAGCCTAAAACATAACCGGGTTTTATTTTCCGCTGTACCGCAGAGCCGATAAACCTGCCGACCATAGCGCCGCCCCAATAAAATGAGACGAATTTTCCGGCCTGTTCAACTGGCAAACCGACTATTTCTTTGCTCCCGAAATAGTTAACAAGAAAACTGCCGATAGATACTTCAGCGCCTACATATACAAATATTCCAACAGCGCCTAAAATAAGATGCCTGTATCCCCATGCGCTTTTATAAATGCTGTCGTAGCTTTGTCCTGTTCCGTCGCTTGCTCCTGCGGAGCCGGCTTCTATTTCAGGCAGTTTAATTAGGGCAAAAACTGCGGCTATTATTAACAGGGCGGCTGCAAGGCCAAGATAGGGGAATTGAACCGAAGTGGCTTCTGCAAGCTGGTATGCGGTTAATTGAGATGGATTTAACTTCTGTATTTCTTCTGTGCTTTTTACTGCAACTGATAAAATAAGCAATGAGCCGAAATACGGCGCAACGGTAGTTCCCAAAGAGTTAAAAGCCTGGGTTAAAGTAAGCCTGCTTGAGGCTGTTTCAGGTTTTCCTAATAATACCACATACGGGTTAGCTGCAACCTGCAATAAGGTAATGCCGGAGGCTAATATAAATAATGCCACTAAAAACATAGGATATGATCTAAGTCCTGCAGCCGGATAGAAGAATAAGCACCCAATGCCTGCGGTAATTAAACCGACTATTATTCCTCTTTTATATCCTATCTTTTCTACGATTATACCTGAAGGCAGGGAAACAATAAAGTAAGCAGTAAAGAAGCAAAACTGTACCAGCATTACTTCGGTATAATTTAATGAAAATACTGCTTTAAGGTGAGGGATAAGGATATCATTTAAACAAGTTAAAAATCCCCATATGAAAAACAAACTTGTTAATATTGTTAATTCCGGCATGTAGTTCTTTTGAGCAGTACCTGAATTATTAGTTTTACCGAAGGCATTTGAAGCTAATACAGCCATACCTGAAGACTCCTCAATTATATTTTTATTTTGTATCTAGTTTAGGATGGTAAATATTTTTACCATAAAAATTATAAAATCCCAAATTACATTTGTTAATATATATAAACTGTCTTTATACTCAGTAGAAAAAATTGAATAACTTTTCCAAATAGCTCCTGTTATGCTTTGAAAAGATTATTAATTGCTGATTATATGTCGCTCTCAGTTGCCAAAATTGATTCAAATTCTATGCCCCGGAATGCGGGAGTTTAATGCCCGTGAAGTACCTATATAATTTGATATTAAGACAATTAGCGTAAAACGTTTCCAAATTAAAAAGCGTATTTTATTATTTTAATAAGTAACTTTATTAAAATGATAATAGCCCTATCCCAAAACATGAGCTTTTCTAACAATTTGAAGGGAAAAATTTTGTGCAGATATTAAAGGAATCTCTAATAATTAGTATGCCGTTCAGCTTTGCAACAATGGAAAAGCTCTAATAATTCCCCTGGTTGAGATGTTAATATTTTAATTATTCCGACTGCGGAAGTTTGTATATTAAAAAAGCCTGCTGATAAGAAGCAGGCTTTTTAATAAAAATTATTGATTATTTATTGCCGTTCCCAAAAAACTCTGATACTTTTTTCTCCATCTAAATAACGGAAAGAATAATTGCCCTGATAGGATCTTGATAAAGCTTCTCCGATTCTTCTTGCAATATGAATTCCGGTTGTTGTAAGTATTGCTTTGCTTTTTTCTATCCTGAACATCATAATTCTTTCAAGCGGCCTTTCTTTCTTTTCAAGCTTCTCAGTATTCATAATTAGGTTGGAAATCTCTTTCTCGTGCCCGCTATAAAAACCGCCTTTAATTTCAACAAAGCCGGCCGGGTAATTATCGTTTATTCTTTTACAGGCAGGGCAGGTTGTCTCTTTCAAAACATTAATAAGCTCTTTCCACGTCCATCTTCCGTTTGAAAAAATGGCCCCGCAGTTACTGCAAACCATGGATGCCTTTGGAGAGTTGGTTTTCATATATGCATCTTTACTCTTATCCCTAATCAACCTGTCATTTCTCATCTTAGAGCCTTTTGCTTTCATATTGCCTCCATAATGATTAATATTAAAAATTCACCTTAATAAAGTTTAATTATAACTATGCATTCATTTAAGAATTCGAAATATTATTTAGTGCAATCCGGTTTTTATGACCTCCTGATTTATAAAAAAATATAAAAATCCCGATGAATTAATTGTTATAAGCCTCCGTTTAATTTTTGTTTT
>JARLHB010000561.1 GCA_031292465.1 Ignavibacteriaceae bacterium | reverse complement strand
ACAAGCTTTATGGCGCTTGGCAGTTTGCCTGTTGATGATTTGAAGGAACTTCTTCAGCCTGAAGAAATTTCTTTAGGCGGAGATTATGACACGCTGGGCGGGCTTGTTCTTAATTATGCGGGGCATATTCCTAAAGAGGGCTATTCTTTTCAATTAGAAAATTATAAATTTACTGTTAAAGAAGTAATCAATAAGCGGATTAAGAAGGTGCTGCTTGAAAGGCTTCCTTCGGAATAAAATATGAAAACAGGCTGTTTTATACGTTCAATAATTATTTTAACGATTTTAACGGCGATTGTTCTTTATCTTGTTACTCATAAATTCAATGAAGTTGTTCTTAATCCAAGTAAAAGTCTGATTATAAACCAGATAAACAGAAATCTTGATTACGTTAAAGATTCGCCTGAAAAAGATTCGTTGCAGGCTTTAATAAAAAATTACATACTTGGCATCCAGAAAGTGGATAACTTGTCGGAAGCATCGATAGGTGAGTTTGTTGATTCGCTTAAAGTAGCTTTGCGCGATAGTGTTATTGATAAACATGAATACAAATCATTATACAAAATATTAAAAAATAAAGTCGTGAAATGAAAGATCAAAGAAGAACTGAAATTAAAGTTGGCGTTACTATAATACTTGGACTCTTATTATTTTTTTGGATCCTTGGATGGGCTAAGAATTTTATTCTGGCATCTAAAGAAAAATATGTCCAGATAAGGTTTGAGAATGTTGCCGGATTGGAAATTGGAGATTTTGTAACAGTTAACGGTGTAAGAAAAGGTAATGTAAGAGATATTGAAGTTCAAAGAAATAGCGTATTAGTTACTGCTTCATTAAACAATGATACGGATTTAAGGCAGGATGCAGTATTCGGCGTGGCAATGCTTGATATGATGGGAGGCAAGAAAATTGATATTAAGCCAGGCTCTTCTGCCGTGCCTTTAAATTACAGCAAAATACAAAACGGACAATTTTATTCAGATATTCCGGAGGTTATGTCATTTGTTGGGTCGATGCAGGATGATCTCATATCCACACTGAAACAGGTAAAAGTATCGTTGAACTCCCTTAATAACTATCTTACTGATGAGAATCTAAACAGTAACATCAAGAGTTCCATCTCTAATGTTAGCCAACTGACTGAAAAACTGAATATATTGATTGATGAGAACAGGAAGAGCATTAATAAAATTACAACAAACAGCGTGGATATAACAAACGACGCAAAAGATTTTTATCAAAAAAACCAAAACAGCATTTCAACATCAATTAATGAAGCAGAAAGCGTACTTAAAAAAACCGATTCCCTTGTTACAAGCCTGAACAGCTTTACCAGCGAAATAAAAGCTAAGAATAACACTGTTGGCAAAATATTATATGATGAAAAATTATATAATAACCTTAATGAGTCTATTAAACAGGTAAATGAACTTACCAAAATACTTCTTGAGCAATTAAAGGATAAGGGATTTAAAGTTGACGCAAAAGTTCATTTTTTTTAATAACATATATGCAAAGCTAATTACGTCCGGCGGTTGGCAGGCGATGATAAGTTTTTAGAAAGGAAGTTATATGATATTAGGGCTTGGTATAGATATAATTGAAATTGACAGGGTTAAAAACAGTGTTCAGAAATACGGCGATCAATTTCTGAATAAAATTTATACCGAAACCGAACTTAACTATTGTATGACTAAGGGAGAAAATAAGTACCAGCATCTTGCCGCAAGATTTTCTGCAAAAGAAGCCGTTTTTAAAGCACTTTCTACTGGCTGGAGTAAAGATATAGGATGGCAGGATATAGAAATTTATAATGAACCTAACGGTATGCCGCTTGTTAAGCTTAAAGGAAATTGGGAGTCATTCCTTTCAAATGATAAAAGCCTCAAAATTTCCATGAGTCATTCCAGGGATTATGTTACATGTGTGGCAATTGTTTATAAAGAGTTGTAGATATAATTAACCAAATTAAATATGTAAAGTGCTTTAATAAATATATTCCCGTCTTTTTGCAAAATTAGTTACATTCCCTTACCAGTATCATATATTATACTACAACTTAGTAATATTTTATTATGCTTATTTATAAATTTATTTTATATCTTAGTTATGTAAAATAAACTGTCTTAAAATGATTGAGAAGGACGTAGATATGGAACTGCGACATCTTATATTATAAGTTTATTTTAATAGTAATCTCTAAAGTTGTACAAAACATTTTATAATGAGATACAACAAAAGTGCTAATAATGTCTGACAAATACTCCAAATGTATTTTAACTTTTATTGTAATAATTAATTATTATACTGGGGATTAAATGACACACGATAATAGTACTACTAACCGGAAAACTACTCCAACCAATCAAAAAGACAAAAAACTATTCCGTAATTATCCTTTTATAAGTGCCATTATATCGATTTTAATTGGCTCAATTGTAATGACCGGATGGTTTCTTAACAATAATTATTTGAAAAGTATTTTACCCGGTTATGCAAGCATGAAGGTAAATACTGCTTTATTGTTTATTATAGCAGGTTTATCTCTTTTGTTTTACTGCCTGGATAAAAGAGACGTAAAAGGAAAAACTGTTCTGTTTTATTGTTCTCAAGCGTCAGCTTATATTGTAATAATCGTAAGTGTAATGGAAATATCCCAATACCTCTTCGGGTGGAACCTTCATATCGATCAGATATTTATAAATGATATACAAACATATCATACGCTTGTCCCTTCCGGCAGGATGGCATTAATTACCGCATTGAATTTTTTCTTAATGGGTATATCACTTGCGGTTTTATGGGACGGTGGAACTTTTAGAAGTATATTATCCCAATCAGCAGTAATATTATTAATGTTATTTTCCAGCATTGCACTGGCGGGATTTATTTATAACGCACAAGCCATGTACAATTTTTTACCATATTCTGCTATAGCCTTGCATACAACCTTATTATTTATCATACTTTCTTTAGGAATATTATCTGTATATCCGGATCGTGCATTTATGAAAATAATTACCGGAAAATATTTCGGCAGTATGATGATGAGAAAATTACTGCCATACATTATTGCTATACCAATTATTTTAGGATGGTTAAACCTGAAAGGGCAGCAAACCGGAATGTTTAGCATGGAGTTTGGCCAGTCTTTAATGGTAATATTATTCATAGTTATTTCCATAATTGTTTTATGGTTGAATGCACATTCGCTTAATAAAATAGAACGTGAACGACAGGTTGAAAAGAAGTTGCTTAAACGCGCAGAAGAAGAAGTTGATTTGTACAACAATGCTCCTTGCGGCTATCACTCGCTTGATGCAAATGGACTTGTACTGCAAATTAATAATACTGAACTACAATGGTTAGGATATGCGCGGGAAGAGGTAGTTAATAAAAAAACGATAAAAGAATTATTGTCACCTAAAGGAAATATTATTTTTGCAAAAAATTTCAATGAATTTAAGCATAATGGGTATCTTAAAGATATTGAACTTGAAATGATTAGAAAAGACGGTACAACTTTTCCTATTCTGCTAAATGCTTCGGCAGTGTTTGATACTGATGGAAATTACGCAAAGAGCAGGTCAACATTATTCGACCTTACGGAACAGAAACGTTTTCAACAATCAATTCTGGAGGCTAATGAACGGTTTTCAAAAGTATTTTTCGCCAGCCCTGTTGCTATGGCTGTTACTTCGTTAACAGGTTTTATATTTTCGGATGTTAATGAAATATTTTTAAATCTTTTTGAATACAAAAAGAATGAAGTGTTAGGGCAAACTGCTAAGAGACTAAAGTTATTTAACAATTCCGATGAATTATTGAAATTAAAATCACACCAGTTAGATAACAGCATACTGCGGAATTACGAAATACAAATGCAAACCAAGTCGGGGAAAATACTTGATACAATATTTTCATCTGCCATTGTAGAAATAGACGGAGTATTTTATCAAATATTAATGATATATGATAATACAGATCATAAGAAGTCTGAAGAAGAATTAGATAAATATAGGCATCATTTAGAGCAGCTTGTAGAAGAACGAACTAAAGAGCTTGGACATCAGGCCAAGCAATATAAAGTATTGTTTGATGGAAATCCTCTTCCTACCTGGATTTATGATTCCGAGTCATTAAAATTCCTGGCCGTTAATGAAACTGCTATAGATCACTACCAATATTCAAAAGAAGAATTTTTGAACATGGATATTACTGAGGTACGTCCAAGAGAAGATGTACAAAAAATACTGGAAGTTGTACCTGAATTAAAGAAAGGGAAACATATAGGAATTTCCAGGCACAAAAAGAAAGACGGTACTATAATTGACGTGGAGATTAACTCTTACGCATTAGAATTTGAAGGCAAGCAGGCCGTATTGATAATGATTAACGACATTACAGAACGCAAACATGCGGAAGATGCCATAAGGGATGCGGAAAGACGTTTTAGAACCACACTGGACTCATTACTGGAGGGGTGCCAGATTATTGATTTTAATTTCCGTTACTTGTATTGTAATAATGTAGTAGCAGAACAGGGGCATTCTAAAGTTGAAGAACTGATTGGAAGAACTATGATGGAAAAATACCCAGGTATTGAATCGACAAATTTATTTTCAGAGATAAAACGCTGTCTTGAAGAACGAAAGCCTAATCAATTGGAAAATGAATTTTTGTATCCCGATGGAACAAGCGAGTTGTTTTATTTATCACTTGAACCGGTACCAGAAGGTGTGTTTATCCTTTCCAAAGATATAACCAAAGAAAAGCAGATGAATGAAGAGTTGAAAAATTACCGGGAGCATTTGGAGGATCTGGTAAAGGAAAGGACTGCCCAGCTTGAGGTAGCAAACAAAGAACTTGAAGCTTTCTCATATTCGGTCTCACATGACTTACGTGCGCCTTTAAGGCATATTACGGGTTTTATACAAATTCTGCAGAAGGAAATAGAGGCTGACTTAAGCGAAAATAACAAGAGGTATTTTGGATATATTACAAGTTCTGCAGATAAAATGGGTGTGCTTATTGATGATTTACTTTCATTTTCAAGGATGGGCAGAGTGGGAATGGAAAAAAGGAAAGTGAATCTCGAGTTTATTATTACAGATGTATTAAATGAATTAAGCATAGAGACAAAGGGCCGGGTCATTGATTGGAAAATAAGCAGCCTGCCTATAATCCATGGCGACCCTTCAATGTTGAAACAGGTTATACTTAACTTAATCTCCAATGCTTTAAAATTTACTAAAAATAAAGATAATGCAGTTATTGAATTAGGAGCAAGTATTACTGATAAAGAACATGTTTTTTATGTTAAGGATAACGGAGCCGGATTTGACATGAAGTATGTTGATAAATTATTCGGAGTTTTTCAGAGGCTTCATAATTCCAACGAATTTGAAGGAACCGGTATCGGATTGGCGAACATTAAAAGAATAATTACCAGGCATGGCGGAAGAGTATGGGCCGAAGGGGCAGTTGATGAAGGAGCAACATTTTACTTTACAATACCGATTACGAAAGAAATATAAAAACTATTAAGGACTAATATGGATACACTAAAAAAAATTCTTATTGCAGAAGATGACGAAAAAGATATTGAATTAACATTAACTGCATTAAAGGGATTTAACATTGCTAATGAAATCGTCATTACACATGACGGGCAGGAGGTTCTTGATTATTTGTATTATCGCGGTGAATATGAAAACCGCAAAAGGGGAAATCCGGCAGTTATACTCCTTGATATTAAAATGCCTAAAATTAACGGGCTAGAGGTGCTTAAGCAAATAAAATCCGATGAATACCTTTGCAGGATTCCTGCAGTAATATTAACATCATCAAAAGAAGAAAGAGATCTTATTGAAGGTTATAACTTAGGAGCAAATGCTTATGTTGTTAAACCTATGGATTTTTCAGAATTTGTTTCTGCTGTAAGAGGATTAGGAATGTTTTGGGCTGTTATTAATGAACCGCCTCCTGAAAATTAAAAGTGAAATTCCACATCAAAATAGGTGAAAAATGATTGCTAATAAAATAACAAAGAAAACTTTATCGGCGAATAATAAGCTTAAGCAATCTAAAAAAGTACCTGTTAAACCAAAATCAAATAAAGTATCGGAAATATATTTTAAAGCGATATTTGAAAATGCAGGTATCGGTATAATATTAATGGACCTGAAAAGGAAAATCCTGAATACCAATCTTGCCATTCAAAGATTATTAAAATACTCAGACGAAGAATTATCCGGCATTACTTTAAAAAGGATTACCCATCCGGACGATTATGCAGTAGATGAAAAATTATTAAAAGAGGTTACAACGGGTAAGAGGTCTGAATATACAATTGAAAAAAGATATCTTACAAAAGACGGAGATGTTGTATATTGCCGTACTACACTTTCTTCAACCTATGATTTAAAGCTTAGGAATAAAAGTATTATTGCAATTGTCGAGAATATAACCAGGCAAAAGCAATTTGAGAATAAATTTGTTTCTGAAAAAGGTTATCTGGATTCACTTTTAGAGAACAGCCCGGATCAAATTTATTTTAAAGACCTTAACAGCAGGTTTCTAAAAGCAAGCACCAATTTGGCAAAAAAACACAATATGACTGTTGATGATTTAATCGGCAGAACTGATTTTGATGTATTTGGTGTTAATCATGCCAGTGATGCTTATAATGATGAACAGGAAATAATAAGAACAGGGATCCCGATTGTCGGTAAAGAAGAAAGAGAAGAATGGGCTGATGGCAGAGTTGCCTGGGTTTCGACTTCCAAAATGCCTTTCTATGATAGTTCGGGAAAGTTGATTGGTACTTTTGGCATCTCAAGAGATATTACTCTTAAGAAGAGAACCGAACAAAGCCGTGAAGCGCTTTTCCAGATATCGGAAACAGCCTTTACTTCGCCTGATATGCAATCCTTATTTAGAAAGATACATGACGTTGTTGGTATGCTGATGCCCGCTAAAAATCTATATATTGCTTTATATAATGAACAGGATAATTTACTTAGTTTTCCATATTTTATTGATGAGTATGATAAAACGCCGGAACCTTTTAAGCCGAATAAAGGGATTACTGAATTTGTACTTAAAACAGGTAAGGCAACATTATTTGATGATAAAAGATTAAAAGAGCTAATTAAATCCGGTGAGCTCAGAGTGTCCGGTACGATACCTAAAATTTGGCTGGGTGTGCCTCTAAAGCTTTCAGGAAATATTATCGGTATAATTGCCGTTCAGGATTATAAGAACAGGGGATGTTATGGTGAATCAGAACTACAACTGTTTATCTTCATTGCTGAACAGATTGCACAGGCAATAGAACGTAAACGTAATTCCGAAGAGATTGCCAGGTACGCAGAGGAGCTTAAGCAATTGAATGCAACCAAAGACAAATTTTTCTCAATTATAGCACACGATCTTAAAAATCCATTTATAACAATTTTGGGATTTACTGATTTACTGTCTTCCGATTACTTCGAACTTTCCGATGATGAAAGACTGGATTTTATTAATGAGATGAAAAAAACAGCGGAAATTTCTTTTAATTTATTACAAAACCTTTTGCAATGGTCGCGTTCCCAAACCGGAAGAATTGAGTTTAATCCCAAAGAGCTTGAACTATTAAAAATAGTAGATGAAAATCTTCAGCTTTTAAATGTAACTGCGGAAAGGAAGCAGATTCAATTGTATAATGAAGTAATATCCGATTTAAGAGTTATAGCCGATGAAGAAATGCTTAATACAGTTTTCCGCAACCTTATAACCAATGCTATTAAATTCAGCAGCAAAGGAGGGAATATTACTGTAAGCGCTTCCGTAAAGGAAAATCAAGCGGAAATATGCGTCTCAGATACCGGGATAGGAATGGAGCAAAAAACAATCTCTAATCTTTTCAAACTGGAAGTTACTCAATCTACAACAGGTACTGAAAATGAAACTGGTACAGGATTAGGACTGATACTTTGCAAGGAATTTATCGAAAGGAATAATGGAAAAATCCGGGTCGAAAGTGAAGTTGGCAAAGGGAGTAAATTCATTTTTACTCTTCCTGTTTTAATATAATACTATTCGTCATTGCTTTTCTTAATTAAATGATAACAGCGCCGGTTGGAATATACGGCGCTATTTTTTTATATTATCACATTAAATATTTATTATTGAGAACATAAATTGACTATTAGTAAAACATTTTTTAATTATTTTAGTTATATATCGCTTGGAATTATTGCGGTAATATTATTATTGGTATATGTAAAAGCTATTCCGGCAGGATTAAATGTTTATGTTTTGGTATTCGCCTTACTACTCCTAACTGCAAGGCTGTTTATTAGAATATTTTACAGAAGACACAAAAATATTAATAATATAGGAGGCTGACTTCGAACCGGCAAAAAGAGTTAATGGTAAACTTAACGCAAAGGTATTAATTCTTAACCAGAGTTATGAGCCTTTAACCATTTGTAACATAAAAAAAGCAATTATTTTAATTTATCTCGGTAAAGCTGAGCTTGTCTTAAATGATAAGAAGAAGGCATTGCGAAGCATTTCAACTCAATTTCCCTGGCCGAGTATAATCAGGCTTAATCATTTCATTAATGTGCCTTATAAAAAAGTTGTGCTTACACGTAAAAATATCCTCAGGCGTGATTCGTATAAATGTGCCTATT
>JARLHB010000560.1 GCA_031292465.1 Ignavibacteriaceae bacterium | reverse complement strand
GATAGGCAGCACATATTAATGTATTCAGCCGCATAGCGGCGGTACATTAGTAGTAATGTTAATCTTTTATAGTGAGTCTTCTTTTTGAGGTAGTTTGGACAGGCTTGATGGTTTTTATACTCTGTGCTAAATCGGTTTTGTTGTTTAAGAAACGGTCATTTGATATATTTGATATGATGAAAAAATTTTTACATAAACCCGTTATAAAGAAAACTCTTATAGGAATAGGCATTTTCATTGTCTTTGTAATCCTGATGGATAATATAATACTACCCTGGTATGTTAGTTCATCTAACCGGCAGGTACCGAGCGTAGTAGGTTTAAAAGCAGATGACGCGATTGGTGTATTGAAAGATGCCAATTTAGAACCGATTGTAAGCGATACAACTTATGATGAAAAATTTCCCAAAGGTACGATTATTTACCAGAGGCCGGTTCCGAATGAAACTGTAAAAAAGGGAAGGCGGGTGTATCTTTTTGTAAGCGGCGGCGAGCCTCTTGTACCGGTTCCGTCTATAACAGGAAAAACTATTTCAGATGCAAGAAATACGCTTGAAAGATTAGGGCTGAATCTTGGGAAAATTGATTCCATTGCTTCTGAGTATCCTGCGAATATGATTTTCGGGCAGCAATACACCCCCGGAACCCCTCTTAAAAAAGGTGATTATGTAGGCGTAAGATTAAGTATCGGCTCTTCTATGGGCAATATAGCGGTTCCCAATGTGATTGGTAAATCACTTGCTGAAGCAGAAAAAATATTGGCGGACAGTTCATTAAAAGTAGGAAAAATTAATTACCAGCCGTCTTATTCACTTATGCCGAATACAATTTTAGACCAGTATCCAAGTCAGGGCAATAAAGTAAATGCAGGAGATGCAGTGGACTTGTTTGTAACAAAACCTGCGGATTCTAAAGAAGAACGTTCAAACAAGGAAAACTAATGACAATTTTAGCACCATCAATATTATCGGCTGATTTTACTAACCTGGCACAGCAAATAAAGTTAGTTGAACTTAACGGAGCAGACTGGATTCACTGTGATATAATGGACGGCCACTTTGTACCAAATATTACTTTTGGGCCTATACTTGTAAATGCTGCTAAACGTTCCACAAAGCTGCCTGTTGATGTGCATCTTATGATTGAGAAACCGGATAACTACCTGGAAGACTTTATAAATGCAGGCGCTAACTACGTTACTGTACATCAGGAAGAGGTTATTCACTTAAACCGTACTGTAACAAAGATAAAAGAACTTGGTGCTAAAGCAGGTGTGGCAATAAATCCGGCAACACCGGTGGATTTACTCAAAGATATAGCTGAATATATAGACCTCGTACTTGTTATGTCGGTTAATCCGGGTTTTGGGGGGCAGAAATTTATAGGCAATTCTCTTAAAAAAATCAGGGAGGCCGTTCAGCTTAGGGATAAGCTTAACGCGCACTTTTTAATTGAGGTGGACGGTGGTGTAGATAAGCACACTGCTTCATCCATTCTGGATGCCGGATGCGATGTATTTGTTGCCGGATCATCAATATTTAAAGCCGATAACATTTCAGCAGCCACTGCCGAATTGAAGAATTTGATTACTAACTGAAATTACGCAAAAGAATGTTTTTGTACAGCGATTCGCTGAATCGCTTTTCTTATTGCGCTAATATTATGTGTAAATTTGCGAAACAGCGTTTCGCGTTACATTTTCGAGCAATTTCAGTTTCTAAATAGTGATTTAATATTAATTCCTTCAAAAAATTCTATTTTTCAATACATAACAACTTTTACTGAAAAGTCTTAAGTTTATAAAACACTTTTTTCATATTTTAAATTACCGGTTGTATGAATTATAAATAGACGGCGTAAAAATAACTTCGCCGGCGGCCGGAAGCTAAAATAATTAGTTTTATACTGGTGAGATTTTGGAAATTCAGATAATAAATCTTTCACTGAATGATGTTTTCAAACAATTCAGCAATGAATATAAAATATACAGGGATATTTATCTGCCGGGGCTTTTCGGACTGGAAATAAGAAGCCTTGATGATGAACATGCAAGGAATTTGCAGACAATTGTCCTGAATAGTAATGAGATATGTTATAAATCTGATAATTCAGAAAAAAATTTATGCAATATTTTCATTCACGGCACATTGCGCAGCCTTAAAGAAACAGCCCGTAAAGTTCTGACAAACGGCGCCGACGACCTGGGGTACAAAATAAACAGCTTTATTAAAAATTATGAAGAGTATGATACAAAGACCTATAATTTCGGCAATAAGGCCTTTTCATTTGATAAATCATATATAATGGGAATTCTAAATGTTACTCCGGATTCATTTTCAGACGGCGGTAAATATATAAACACAAACAATGCAGTAGCTCATGCATTGGAAATGATTGCCGACGGAGCCGATATTATCGATATTGGCGCTGAATCAACAAGGCCCGGTTCTGAAAGCGTTGCGGCTGAAGAAGAAATAAGAAGATTAATTCCGGTTATAGATGGTATTCTTACAGAAAAACCGGATACTATTATATCTGTTGATACGACAAAAAGCAAAGTTGCTGAATGTACACTCTCGCATGGCGCTAAAATAATAAACGACATCAGCGCTTTTAATTTTGATCCGCAAATTATTGAGGCTGTAAAGAAATTTGATGCCGGGTATGTTTTGATGCATATGCAGGGCACTCCAGGAAATATGCAGAATAATCCGAAGTATGAAAATCTTATAAAAGAGATTTATGATTTCCTTTATGAAAAGCTTTTGATCCTTAATAAATATGGTATTAAGGAAACTATTATAGACCCCGGCGTAGGTTTTGGCAAAAGTGTTGATGATAATTTTAAAATATTAAAGAGGCTTGAAGATTTTAAGAGCCTTGGAAGCCCGATATTAATAGGAGTTTCAAGAAAAACATTTATAGGCAAAACACTTAATCTTGAGGTAACGGAACGCGATACTGCCACAGCAGCAGTTGAAGCAATAGCCGTTAAAAACGGTGCAAAAATAATAAGGACTCACAATGTGAAATACGGCTCCCAAATTTGTAAATTGTTAAACCATTTGTAAAAAATATTAAAGATGTTTGATTTATTTAAAATAGGCTTTTTAACTGTAACATTTACAGACCTGCTGGATATAGTAATTGTTTCGTTTATAATTTATGAACTTTACAAGTTTCTTAAAGGAACAATTGCATCCCAGATATTTATTGGTTTAATGATTATACTGCTTTTATCATTTGCAGCGCAGGCGGCAAATTTTAAGGAATTAAGCTGGCTGTTAAAATTAGTAACAGATATATGGGTAATTGCATTTGTAATCCTTTTTCAGCCGGAGATAAGGCGTATATTGGTAATTGTTGCGCGTAATCCGTTCTTCAGGCTGTTTGTAAAATCGGAATCACCCCAAACCCCGCAGGTTATTGCAGACGCTGCGTTTGAGCTTTCTCAAATGCAGCACGGCGCATTAAAGGTTGTTATTAAATCCACAGGCGTAAGGGGATTTACGGAAACGGGCGAAGTTATAAATGCAAAAATCAGTGTCCCTTTGCTCGGTACAATATTTTTCCCGCGCTCTCCGCTGCATGACGGAGCAGTAATTGTTAAAAATGATTTAATCGAAGCTGCCGGATGCACTCTGCCTCTTTCTTTAACTACTATAGTAAATGGCGAACACCTTGGCATGAGGCACAGGGCAGGGCTTGGCATTTCCGAGCAGGCGGATGTTATAAGCGTTATAGTTTCAGAAGAAACTGGCGGTATCTCCATTGCGGAAAACGGCCGTATGACAAGAGGCCTTTCTAAAGAAATGCTAAGAAAAAAATTAGCATGGACTTTCAAAAGCCCTTCGGATAAAGGCCTGAAAGGTTTAATTGAACAATACTTCAGAGAAAAATAAAATTTGTGCGGTTATTCCTTTTTTTAATGAAAAGCGTACCTTAAAGGAAATTATTACCCGCACGCTTCCATTTGTTGATTTCGTTATTGCCGTAA
Organism: Ignavibacteriaceae bacterium; assembly: GCA_031292465.1. Classification (GTDB taxonomy): domain Bacteria; phylum Bacteroidota; class Ignavibacteria; order Ignavibacteriales; family Ignavibacteriaceae; genus FEN-1297. The sequence continues at coordinate 2,379 of JARLHB010000560.1, read as the reverse complement.
ATGATGGCTCAACAGACAACCCGCATGATGAAATACCCAAAAATGAAAAAGTGATTCTGCTTTCATATCCGCAAAATCGCGGAAAAGGATATGCTTTAAAAAAGGGGTTTGAAGAAAGCATAAAACGTGTTTCGGATATTACAATTACGTTAGATGCTGACCTTCAGCACATGCCGGAAAAAATCCCGGAGTTAATTTCAGGCCTTAAAAATTATGATGTTGTTGTTGGCAACCGGCTGAATAATTTGAAAAAAATGCCGTTTCAAAGAGTTATAAGTAATAAGTTGACTTCTTTTCTCCTGAGTATAAAAACAAAACAAAAGCTGTTAGACACGCAGTCCGGTTACAGGGCTTATAAAACAAGAATATTGAATGATATTCTTCCATCTTATGCCGGGTTTGAAGCGGAGAGCGAAATGCTGGTTAATGCAGCGGAAAAAAATTATAAAATAAATTTCGTTCCTATACCTACTATTTATGCGGGTGAAAACAGCAAGATGCGGTCTTTACAGGCAATTGCAGGGTTTATAAAAGTATTATTAAAATAAATTAACCTCACCCGGCTAAAGCCACCCTCTCCTTTTTAAGGAGAGGGGCTGGGGGTGAGGTTGCCTTAATTATATGACTAAAAAATACAAATGGGAAATAAAGGGTTTATCAGCGGGTAAATCTTTTAAAACGTCAGCAAAAATAATTTTGCAGCGGAGGCTGAAAAGCTTAACAAATACAATTAAGAAATTCTTAAATGAAGAAACTTCTGAAAATCTTCATCAGATAAGAATTGCGCTAAGGCGATTAAGATACAATATGGAGATATTTATTTCCTGCTTTGATAAGGAGATATTTATAGCTTTTTATCAGGAAGTTGCAAAACTTCAGGATATGACAGGAACTAAAAGAGACCTTGACGTTCTGGCTGATAATGTAAAAAGCTTTTCCAGCGGAGGAAAGGATGTTGATTCTTTTCTTGGTGAAGTGGAAGAGAAGAACAGAAAATTAAAAGATGAGCTTACGCTGGAACTTATGAAGTTTACACACGGCAGCGAGTTAAAAGATTTTAATAAAATGATTTTATAATTAGAGGAGCAAATATGAAATTAAGATATTTTTCACATTCGGCATTTCAGATGACTACGGATAACGGCAAAGTAATTCTGATTGACCCGTTCTTAGATAATAATCCCACATCTCCTGTTAAATCAGACAGTGTAAAAGCTGATTATATAATTTTAAGCCATGCCCACGGCGACCATCTTGGCGATACTGTTAAGATAGCGAAGAGGTGCAGCTCCACGGCAATATGTGTTGATGAGCTTGCCAATTACCTTGAGGCAAAGGGACTTAATGTGCACAACATGCATATTGGCGGCAGTTACGGATTTGATTTCGGGCGCGTAAAGTTTACTATTGCGCATCACGGCTCAAAAACACCGGATGGCGAGTATGCCGGCGAGCCGGCAGGAATTATTATCTCTTCCGGCGGTAAAAACATTTATCACGCCGGGGATACAGGGTTGTTTTATGATATGAAACTGATAGGTGAGAGGTATAAAATAGACTATATGCTCCTACCCATTGGAGATAATTATACAATGGATATATATGATGCCGTGAAAGCAGTTGAGTACGTAAATCCTGCAGTAGCTGTGCCAATGCATTACAATACATTTCCTGTAATTAAAGCAGACCCGAATGTTTTTAAACAAAAACTGGAAGCATTAGGTAAAAAGTGCAAGGTTATGCAGTATGGGGAAGAGATAGAAGTTTAAGTAAAATTATTATTTTAAGATAAAACATTAAAAATTAATTTAATTTCTAAATATCGCCTATTGAATCGTATTCTAATTTCACTTTGTCTTTTAGATCGGATGAATTTAAAATATTCCAAGGAATTATAGTAAGATTTTGAGTTAATTTAGATATTTTATCTATGATTAAACCTTTATCAAGTTCATCATTAATTAAGGCTTCTACTTTTATCCTTTTCCATAACTCCCTAATTTTATCAAGCATATCAGGTGAAATATTTTTAGAGGTTACTGTTTCTACCATGTCATGTGCTTGAGATAAATTTTGCAGTAATAACTTCATACGAAATACGATTTCTTTTGCATTTTCTAAATCAAACATTCCGAAGTATACAATTTCATTACCATCAAAAAGGTTGAAACCTAATGAACTTCCCAAATTATATAAAGCTTTTGAATCATCATTATTAAGCTGTGTTAATCTAAGACCTCTTACTGCTATATAACGTTGGAGTGAACTGTACCCTTCTAAGTATACACAAAGTTAAGCAACTCTTGAATTAAATTCTTCCTTCATTTTTATCCTATACTCAACCGGACTTAGATAACCTAATGATGAATGTGACCGTTG
>JARLHB010000559.1 GCA_031292465.1 Ignavibacteriaceae bacterium | reverse complement strand
TTCATATTCGTTATCATAATAATATTCTAAGGTACAGGAAGCGCTATCCCCTTTCAGGACTTTCTCAACAACGCTGAAGGATTTATTAAAAATAAAGCCATGACAGGCATTGTTTTCTTCAGGATAATTTATTGGCAACGAATATTCAGTTTGTTGAAAGCTATACTTTCCATCCTTAATACGCCCTGCAAACGGCGACAGCTTGGCGTTAGTAAAAATATCGTCCCTGTCATTTGAATTTATATCAGTAACGGCCTTTAGTATCGAAATAATATCTTTTCCATTACTTAGCCGCAGTTCTTTAATTCTGGCGCCGTATTCAGGTATAATTGAAACGAATTCACCGGTTAATTTATTCTTAATTACTATTTCTGTGAAATCAGCTTTATTCGTTTCTGTTATTGAAAAATGATAGTCTTCAGACATAAATATTTACTTTAATTCTTTGCCGGCAAAATACTTTATTGTTTCTTTTAAACCGTCTGCTAACGAGAACTGAGGTTTAAATTTCAATTTTGATACTGTGTTATCAATTGATGCATGGCTATGTTTTATGTCCCCTGCCCTTACAGGTTCATATACTATTTTGCTTTTACTGCCTGTTTCTTTAATAATAAGATTAGCTATATCATTTATTGTTGTTGTTCCGCCTAATGCCACGTTAAAAACACCGGACACTTCGCTGTTTGTTACTGCAAGTACGTTTGCATTCGCCACATCTTTTACAAAAATAAAGTCCCTTGTCTGTTCGCCGTCTCCGTATATTATAATAGGTTCATTCTTTATCGCTTTACTTATAAATATCGGGACTGCAGCCGCATACTGGCTTTTGGGATCCTGTCTTGTACCGAAAACATTAAAATACCGTAACGAAGTGGTATGTAATCCGAAATTTTCCTGGTATGCCTGAAGGTAATACTCTCCATCCAGCTTGGTTATGCCGTAAGGTGATTTAGGCATCGGCTTCATATTTACATTCTTCGGAGATTCAGGATTATCTCCATAAACGGCAGCGCTGCTGCTGTGAACAATTTTCTTCACTTTGCTTTCCACAGCCGCATCAAGCACATTTATCAATCCGTTTACATTTATCTTTACGCATTCAAGAGGGTTTTGCACTGATTCAGGAACTGATACCATTGCGGCCAAATGATGCACATAAGATGCACCTTCCATAATTTTAAATACTTCTTCCCTATCGGTTATGCTTACATTATGAAAGGTAGCGTTTTTAATATGCTCAATATTTTTTAGATAACCGCTTCTAAGATTATCTATAATGTGAATTTCGGCGTCCTGGCTATCCCAATATTCTGCTATATGAGAACCGATAAAACCGCATCCGCCGGTAATAACTACTTTTATTTTTTTCACGATTCAAACTTCTTTCTATTTAACATTTTCTGTTTCATTAATATTTTATTGCCCCTTTGACATTTGTTTTTTACATAGTTCAAATTACTTATCTACTACAACGATCCCCCCGAACTGAACCGGTGGCAACGTAAAGCTAATTATATTTTTACTTTTGTCCATTGCATCAGATTTTATTTGCGCAGTAATTTTCTGTTTTTTACCAAGATAAGGGATAAAATAAATATCGTGTACATTAGGCGCTTCAAACTCAACCTTAATCCTATCTTCAGCAACGGGTATGCATGAACTGAACCCTTTTAGTCCTTTTAAGTTTGTTATATAGATGCAATCTTTATCGCCTAAATCTGCCGGCTGAGTGCTGACATTAAAAGAAGCGGTTATTTTGTACCCGGTATTTAAGTTTGGCAAAATTTTACTTATTTGTTTATAAAAACCGGTTATTAAAGAAGTATCATGCGTATCAAAATATTTTTTACCGGGACATTCAGGTAAATACAGATATTTTCTGTTTTCATTCTTATTATCACCTAAGAAATTTAGAATATCATTTTCTTTTTTTGTTTTCCTATCTGAATCATAATATCCGGTTTCTCCTGTCAAAATTAAGCTTACTCCGCGTTTATACAATTGTTTTACTATATCCGTTTCATTTTCACTTATAATCTTTGTGTCAGGAAGAATAAGTACGCTGCCGCTAAAATCCTTTAATGTACGCGGGGTTAGTATCTGATACTCCAAATGATTATTTAACAATAGATGAAGTATGCCGTAATAAGATTTTACATAATCATCCATAAAATAGTTCCGGGTAGATGGAGAGAAGTAAACGCCAACCGGATTTATAGATTTTTTTTGCTGATAAAGTAAATTTTCATTCCCTTTTATCCAGCCGAATATTTCTTTTCTAAGAGAATAATCATTTGAGCCCGCCATTGAATGCCCCGGCGCATCCCAGAAATTACCGCCTGCCATAACCTGCGCGCAAGATAAAAGTTTCATGGCATCTTCCGGGTTAGTATTTTTTTCGTGGTCCCATGAATAGCTTAAAAGCCAGGTAGCATGGCTCTCATCATAAGCCCTGAGTGTATTAACGCCGCTTACATAAGTCAACCAGTCAAAAGTATTCCTTTTGGCGCCGGTATTCGTATTAATAAAAAATTCATGTGTAATAACATCGGAATATTTCTGCAGCTCATATGAGTCTGCCCCGCACTTTACAGCATCTCCATCCACTGATGGTGATATTTCGGGGATAACAAGGCAATTTGGATTTACTGATTTCACATTTTCATATACTTCTTTAAAGAAGTCAGTCATTGTTTGAATTCTGAAATCAACCCACTTTAGGAAATTGGGATTATTAAAATCGCCCGGAGTAAAATCTTTTCGTGCATCAACTCCTGTTTTTTCTTTAAATGCCGCCACAGTATAATCATCGTAACTTGCCCAGCTGTTTTCCCATCCTTCAAATGAACACATCCAATATGCCACATCAATGTAAATACCGTCTATACCTGTAGCAGCTATTTGGCGTACTATTTCCATATATCGTTTACGCCATTCTTTGGCATAAGGACTAATCCATACATCTTCATCACCCTTGCTTACCCAAAATGCCACTCCTCCGCTGAAGACAGCAGGTTTACCGTCTATATTTCTCTGCACCCAATCAGGATGATCTTTAAATATAGAGTGCGCAGACCTGTCGGCATTACCGGTAATGCATTCAGTTCCTGCCATATATATAAATGCGTAATTTCCTATTTTATGTGCAGCTTCAGCAGCTTTTTTTATATCATTTAGTTTTTGCCCCGGATCGAGAAAGGAATCATACCTTCCGGTTATGTCGTTATCAAACTCAATGCCAAGCGTTCCTTGTTCCTGCGCCTTTTCAACTGTGCTTGTAATATTTTTAGGCCCTATTCCATGGCCCGAAAGCCGGGCATAATGCGTCCAGTCCTGCTTATTGTTAGTCTGAGAAAAAGATATTTCACTAAATAGGATTAAGATTAGAATTATGCTCTTACATATTAATTTGTTGGACATACAAGCCATAATTTATAATGACAGTTTAATTTTTAAAGTTAAATTTCCAGAAGGGTACAACTTCCGCTACCGGTTATTGCAACTATAATTCTTCCCTTTACTGTTGAAATCATTTTTTATACATATGCCGTCGGGTTCAGATGGTCAACATCAAACAAATCTCTTGCAAGATACATTGCTACGCCCAATGCTCCAGCTTTGTTGCCGAGATTTGATGTTACGAATTTTACATTCTTATTCAACTGAACCAGCGAATGCTTCATTGCATTGCTTTTAATTATATCTACTAAGTATGAGGCAGCATTGGACACACCGCCGCCCAGAATAATAAGCGAAGGATTGAACAGGTTTATTAAGATTGCAATACCTGAACCTAAATATTTTCCTGTCTCTTCGATTATTTCAATTGAAAATTGATCGCCCTGGTTTGCAGCTTCAAATATCATTCTGGAATCAATCTGGTCCACACTTTTAATTTCATTAAGAATTTTGGTGGTGGCTCCATGGGCTATTTTATCCTGCACTATTCTT
>JARLHB010000558.1 GCA_031292465.1 Ignavibacteriaceae bacterium | reverse complement strand
AGGAAGAAGTTAAGGAATGACAAAAATTTACACAAAAACAGGCGATAAGGGAGATACAGGATTATTCGGCGGCAAACGTGTTCCCAAACATTCTATTCGGATTGAAGCTTATGGAACAGTTGATGAACTAAATTCCTTTATAGGGCTTACGGTAACAGAAGTGAAAGATGATAAGGTAAAAGTATTATTGGAAAAAGTTCAGAATGAGCTTTTTGCAATTGGCTCTAACCTTGCAGTGCCTGAAAACGGGAAGGAAAAGAACAAAATAATTCCCGAAGTAAGTGAATCGTTTATAAAAGATGCCGAAAGTGAAATTGACAATTTAGAAGAAAAGCTTGAACCGTTAAAGAATTTTATTCTGCCCGGCGGATCTAAAGGAGCGGCGCTTTTGCATGTTTGCAGAACAGTATGCAGGCGTGCCGAAAGGAAGGTTTCGGCATTAAAAAGTGAGGAGATTATTAACGATAATATCGTTATATTTCTTAACAGGCTTTCTGATTTATTCTTTGTACTTGCCCGGTATGAAAACCTGGTTTCAGGTATTCCTGATGTAAAATGGAATAAAACAACTCCCCGGGGGTGAATTTTGGTTTCGACGGGGTTATAGAGTCATGGAACTGCGCACCGTGTTCCCCGAATACACGTTAACGAATTGGGAACAAAAATGTAACTGGCGAATATAATTACGCCCTAGCTGCTTAATAAACTGAGTGGCCGTTCATTGAATTTTCGCGTACCGGGGTTCAAATGAACGACGTTAAGGTACGATAGCTGATTCTGCCGCCCTTGCAGATGATGCAAAATAATCAATGGGCAGGCTTAAAGCGATCCTTGTTTGTCTGGTAGCTTTAAGTCAAAAACAAAAACAAACTATGTGTGTAGACGTTCTTTGGTGCTAAACTTCGGACGCGGGTTCGACTCCCGCCACCTCCACCAGGCTTCGTTTTGAGCGAAGCGATAAAACGAAGCCTGCATCGGCGAAGCTGCAAGCGAAGCCGTGCTGAAACCTCGTACTGGTAATTTCGCTCAAAACTACGCCCCGGCGGGCCGTAAAATAAAAACAACAGATTATGATACGATAAAGCTTGGTGCCCCGGCGAAGTTGAATTTAGTATAATAAACCTAAAATCTTATATTCCTCATTTTGTATTACAATTTATATTAAAGACGCAGACGTGCATATTAATTATTATTATGATTTTGAAATTGATTCTAAAATCATTAAAATTCAACTGTGCAAATGCCAATCTGGCTTAAATTTAGACTTGTAATAGTATTGCAAATATGTTTTTATAAATGGCCTGTCGCGGCGTAGCCGATAGGCGAAGCCGGACAGATTATTAGAACAATATAACAATGGGGTGATATATGTTCTATTATGTTTATATCCTTCAGAGTCTGAACTTTAAAGATACCTATTACGTCGGTTTTACAAGTAACATAAAGAGAAGGTTATCGGAACACAACGGGGGGAAGTCTGAATACACATCTAAATACAAGCCGTGGAAAATTAAGAACGCAATAGCATTTGATGAAGAAGATAAGGCTATAAAGTTTGAAAAGTACCTGAAAAGCCATTCAGGCAGGGCATTTATTAAAAAGCATTTCTGATTATATAAATTAATCCATTTATAGAAATACATAGTTATTTTATAAGTAGCGTAAAAGACGAAGCTGAACCTGTAACGGCGTAGTTTTTAACGAAGCCGTAAAAAGCCACTCTGGAAGAGCATTTATAAAGAAGCATTTTTAAGTATTGAAGTATTATAAATTGTATTATTTAAGGTGCCAAATTGGCACCTTAAAGGTAAATGCAATGATGTCACAAATTGCGACTTTCATTTGAATATCTAAATAGGCGGTAAACCTAACTCTTTTAAGTAATCATTGTGTTTTTTTCTTGCTTTAACAATATCCTTTTCAATTTCTAAAAGTCTTTCATGTACTTCTTGCAAGTCTATAGGTTCTTCGTCCACTGTGGTGCTAATGTAACGCGAAATATTGAGGTTGAAATCGTTTTTTTTAATCTCCTCCATAGAGACAACTCGGGAATAACGATCCTCAGTCTTTCGAATCTGATAAGCATTAACTATTTTCTCAATGTGTTTCGGCAGTAAGATATTTTGGCGTTTACCTTTTTCATAATGCTCGGCTGAGCTTGCATTAATAAACAAAACATCGTCTGTTTTCTTGCACTTTTTTAACACTAAGATGCAAACAGGAATTCCCGTTGAAAAAAACAAATTAGAAGGCAAACCAATAACGGTATCAATGTTGCCGTCTAATATTAATTTTTTCCTTATCTTTTCTTTTGCTCCGCCTCTGAATAATACGCCATGCGGAAGGATGATGGCCATTGTACCTTCTTTGCTGAGGAAATGAAAGCCATGCAGTAAAAAGGCAAAATCTGCCGCTGATTTGGGCGCAAGTCCATAGCTTTTAAAACGAAAATCTTCACTCATAACTTCGTTTGGTTCCCAACGGTAGCTAAAAGGCGGATTAGCTACCACTGCGTCAAACTCTACTTTTTTGGCGGGATTTAATTCGCTTAGTACTGCCCAATCGTTTGTTAGCGTATCACCATGATAAATTTCAAATTCCGAATCTTTAACACCGTGTAATAGCATATTCATACGGGCAAGGTTGTATGTAGTAATGTTTTTTTCCTGCCCGAAAATTTTACCAATTCCGTTTGCCCCCATTTGTTTACGAACATTCAGTAATAATGATCCGGAGCCGCAGGCAAAATCATAAACCTTATTAATTTTTTTCTTTTTTCCTTTACTTGGGTCCTGACTGTCAAGCGTAACAATTTTAGAGAGGATAGTCGATATTTGCTGAGGCGTGTAAAATTCTCCCGCCTTTTTTCCTGAGCCTGCTGCAAATTGTCCAATCAAATATTCGTAAGCATCACCAAGAATGTCTGTATCGGAAGAAAATTTAGCGATGCCCTCTGCTATTTTTCGAATGATGATACAAAGTTTTGCGTTTCTCTCTTCGTAAGTCTTTCCTAACTTATCAGAATTTAAATTGATTTCAGAGAATAATCCCTGAAAGGTGCTGTCAAATGAATGGTTCTCAATGTATTTAAATCCATCTTGAAGAGTGCCCAACAACTCACCCTTTTGCATTCTTGCAAGTTCTGCAATGTTGCTCCATAAATGAGTAGGTTCAATTACATAATGCACTTTCCTACGCATTTGTTTTTCAAAATCAACTACATCGTTTTTATTGGCTGCATACCATAAAGATAAAGGTGTTCGTTTATCATCTTCATTTAGTTTGGGATAATCTTTTCCAAGTTCTTTCTTTGCTGCTGATTCATAGTTATCTGATAAATAACGTAAAAATAAAAACGAAAGCATATAATCGCGGAAATCATCCGCATTCATTGCCCCGCGCAAATCATCTGCTATTGCCCAAAGTGTTTTACCTAATAGTGTTTGGTCCTGTGCTGTCATACTGTTTCTGCTATATTTATTTCTTCGAATATTTCCTCATTGAATTTATAATTTTTCAAAAAGTTTTCGAATATTTGTTTAAAATATTTCTTGTTTTCATCTATCATTTCTTTTGGCTCAAATAAGGAATAACTACCATGATTAAAAATATTTACCATTCTGGCATGAAGTGTATGTTCCTCATCATCTTCATCAACTATCAAACAATCTGAAAATCCTGTAAAACCGTGAAAGTTAGCTGCTTTTTCTAGTATAGTTCTAAGGATATTAAAATGATAGGTATAAAGTTTATCTGAGTTAATTGCGTTTTGCAATTCGTTTAATAATGAAATGTGATATAAAAAAGGTGAATCAGTTGTGTCTTTTAATTTATATCCATCTATATTCTTAATCAGAAATAGTTTTGGTGCATTATTTAATTCATTACATAAAACATTAAAAAATAATGCATGATGTGTTGAAATAATGGTTTTAATTTCACCATTTCCGGACTTTAACATACTCGCCAAATGATGAGCTATTGCAATTGTATTGTTGTCATCCAGTGAAGAAACGGGATCATCAATGAATATGTATTTT
>JARLHB010000557.1 GCA_031292465.1 Ignavibacteriaceae bacterium | reverse complement strand
TGAACTTAGCTTCATTAGACAGATCAATGCCGGCTGCTTGCTTTGCAAGGTGGCCAAAGTCTTCTACAGTTTCATTGTTACCGCACCCGCAATCGATCAATACTTTTTCCAAACTTAAAGAACTTTGAATAAACTCATTATAAACTTCCCATCGGTGTCTGAAAAGAGGATCGAATTTGCCAAGTATTTTTTGTGACCAGACTTGATTATCCATGTAAAATTATACTTAAATAAATTAAACAGTTTTTTAGAACTTATTTACTGAATACAGCGACATGAAAATTTAGGAAAATATTAACAGCTTCGCCTTGGGAACTAAAAATATTCGGATATCAAAGAAATTTGTTAAAGTTATAATTTATTCAACTAAGAATTATCTTTAGATTATACTGCTTAAATGTTTTATTACTTTCTATTATCACAAATTTAATATATTTATAATAAGATTTGCAATGTTATTTTATATAATTATTTAAAAGGCTATTTAAGTTTTATAAATTTAAAAATAGCAGGAAGACCATTTGAAATGCAAACGAAATTGTTCCATTTTTCCCAATGGTAAGTAATAATCCACACTAAGTTCAGATTAACAGACTTACATATTCTCTGAATATTCTAAGCTCAGTACTAGTTGACAGGATCAAGTAATGTCTCTAAAAAGACATAGGACTATCCAGTTTCCTCATAATAAAACTGACTATTTAAAAATAAACAAATAAATACTAATGAGATAAATTCAGTATAGTATTTATCTTAGACTGAATTGTACTGTGCAACTCAAACGGGTTCAATGTCTTTCTTAAAGCAATTAACTTTTTCTTTGTTCCGGCAGATATATAATAAGAACTAAGTAATCTGTCTACAGGAGTTTTAGGCTTATCCTGCCTCTTTATTATTTTAGCTCCCTGACGTTCTTTCGCAATAATTTTACTGGACGGTATAAAGAAGTTAAAAAACAGTGACCAGTAATTTTTGTAAATATCATTAAGCATATCCACAATCTGAGGTTTCTCAAATCTTTGATACCCTAAATACTGCCTGATATGAGTCCAGTTCTTTCCTTCAATATGTGCGTTATCGTTTTTATGGTAGCTTCTTGAACGGGTATATTCAACAGGCAGTTTCCTGTTTGTAAAATATTTATATAAATGCCAGTTCAGAAACTCAGAACCATTATCAGAGTAAAAGCCTAATATCTTAAATGGAAGAGCCTGTTCAATGCTTCTTATTGCCTCAAAAGTAGTTTTCGCGCCTTTACCCCAAATAGCTCTGGGTTCAGTCCAGCCGGTAGCTATGTCTACTGTATTGACCGTATAAACAAAGCTTCCGGCAACAGAACCACCGCAATGGGCGACAGTATCAGCCTCAATAAATCCAGGCCTGGTTTCATCCCATTGGTCTGTCTTAATAGGGACATGCTTCTTTATCAGGGAACCCGGTTTTGTTGTAGCCAAACCGAGTTTTCCCATCCTTTTCCTTTCCTTGCTTAAAAGTCTGTCAATTGTTGCCGGTGATATCTTCAATAATTTCTCTTTTACTGGTTCAGGTACTTTCACACAATAAGTCGACTCGTAAAATGGCAGCCATAAAGGGATAATTGGCTTCAGTCTTTTTGAACATATTAAGTTTGTTGCCTTAAGCATTATGCGCAAGAAATGAATAATTACCGGATTGTTATAATTACGTTTCCTTCCCGGCTTTTTCTTATCCACGGTTCCTTTATCCGGTTTTTGATTTAGCAGGTATATTGCATATTTCCGGTTATAACCGCATATATTACTGAATTCAGTTAATATTTTATTCTTCTGCTGTTTATCTGCATGGTTATACCTTGACTTTATTTCCTTAAGATATTCTCTTTTAGCTTTTTGGCTCATAATTATTCCTATAAATTTGGGTCAGTTATATTATGAGGCAACGAATAAGATATCAACCATAAATGCAAGTCCTACCTTTTTGCAGGTGCTTTTTTTATCCTTTTATGGTTAGATTTACTTTTGAGGCAATGACCGCTTTTTCAACTCCCTATGGTTAGATTAATTGTGAGGCAATTCGATATTTAAAATATATTTTTCTCATACTTGACTTTAAACATTTTTTCTGTATTTTTACTCACAAAAAAAGGAACTATTTATAAACGATTTGCTACTGTAAAAAAATTTTTATATAATTTTCTTACCAGAGTAGCAAAGTGCGCCGATTTTTGAGGTATACTCTGATCGGTTTTTTTATTGCTGCTTTGGGGAACTTTTTTATTAGGAGTTATGTCTATAGGTATATTTGATACTATAAGCAGGTAGATGTTATTCACTAACCAGGAAGGAAGGCTGCGATGAAAATCATTAAAGCAAAAATAGACAATCCTCTGTCGGATCTTATCAGCGATGATATTTTCGACCTGTTAAATGCCCACGGCTTAATAGACGAAAAGTCTGTTAGAGACTACAAGATAAGAAAGAAATTCAAGCAAATGCGCGCTGGTAAAACAAGCGCTGGTGATGCAATTGATTCTATACGCGAAGAATACCCGTATTTGCAGTTCGATACCATTAGAAAAATCGTTTATCAGATAAGTAAATAGTATAAAATTGAAATTATGACTTGACAAACAAAAACTGAATTTTTATATTTGAACTGACTCTTTCAGAGGGTTCTCCCCTGCCCTTTGATGTTAAACGAGTCGGGCCCAGTGGTACCCCCATCACTGGGCTTTATTTTTTAATCACGGAGTTGTAAATAATGTCAAAACAAGTAAATAGAAGAGTTGTTAAAAAAGCTAAGAAAATGGTTTCCCCTTTCAATATTTATTGGAAGAAGAATAATTTTGCGCTTTTATTTGTCGGATTGCTTGTAATAATTGCAGGCTTTGTCTTTATGTCGTTTGGAGCCTGGGATAGTTTCCCTTCTTTATATATTTCTCCGGTTATCCTTGTTATCGGCTATTTGATTATTCTTCCGGCTTCTATTTTGTTTATTGGGAAAAAAGAAGTGGAGAATAAAGAAGAGCAGGAAATAATTCCCGGTAAGAATTAATAAGTGTTTTTTTAACATTTAGAATCTATTCAATTAAAAATTTCCGGTTTGGCCTGTTTTTCAAAAGAATATGGGGAAATTTTATTTCTCCTTCATAATCAAGGCGTTTTGTACTTTAAGGGTTAAATTACTTTTTCAGATGATACTATCTTTATAGTTATTTAATTTATTATTCTGTATTAGAATTACCATTCATTAAAAGATATTCGTCCCAAATTGACAAAGTTAAACATTGAGGACTTAACCAGATTAAACCTGCTTCTTTCAATTGAAGGTATCGGCCCCGGTAAAACCCGAAACCTGCTCTCCAAATTCCATACTTTAGAAAATACCCTTTCGGCAGATTTTAATTCCCTTCAGGAAGTTGACGGCATAAGCAGTAATCTCGCAAAAAGAATCCGTTCCGGAATTAGCAGGTTCGCCGAAGCGAAATCGGATGTAAATAAAGAACTGGAAGTGTTGGCAAAACTCAATACATCGCTTATCACCATATGGGATAAAGAATACCCCGCCTTACTAAAAAAGATTTACGATCCGCCTTTGATTATATATATAAAAGGAGAGTTGGTTGAATCCGATAATTTTTCTATTGCAATTGTAGGAACAAGACTACCGACCAATTATGGCAAAATACAGGCAGAAAAATTCGCTTCAGAATTAGCTGCCCAAAATATTACTATAGTAAGCGGCATGGCAAGAGGCATCGATTCCGCGGCCCACACGGCTGCTTTGAAGAATGGCGGAAGAACAATTGCGGTTATAGGTTCGGGAATGGATGTGATTTACCCGCCGGAGAACAAGAAGTTATTTGATGAAATTGTAGAAAACGGTGTGGTAATTTCAGAGTTTAAACCCGGCACAAAACCAGATGCACAAAATTTTCCTCGAAGGAACAGAATAATATCAGGACTTTCTCTTGGCTGTATTGTAATTGAAACCGGCACAAACGGCGGTGCTATGCAGACAGCATCGCTCGCGCTTGATCAGGACCGGGAGGTATTTGCCATACCTGGTAATCTTGGTATAAGGCAGGCAGAAGGTACAAATCTTTTAATTCAGAAGGGCGAAGCTAAACTTGTAAACTCGGCGGAAGATGTTTTGATTGAACTGGATTTAAAATTAAAACCCCTGCTGGGTGAAAACATCCCCAAACACCAGGCAGAACTGAATCTTTTTGAAGAAAAGATTGTTAACGTACTGAGCTGTGAACCGGTACAAATTGATAATATTTCTTTACTAACCGGTTTATCAACATCCGATTGCTTAGTACATCTTCTATCGCTTGAATTTAAAGGTTTGGTAAAACAACTGCCCGGTAAAATGTTTGCAATAATATAACTTAATTGCTGATTAACATGCAGTGGAACTATATTCCTTACTCAATACTTCTTTCTATTCTTCCACAAAAATTTCAATCTTTCTTTCAGACTTTTTTCCTGCCCGTTTTCAGTCGGTACGTAATACTGAGTATTCGAAAGTTCATCAGGCAAATAATTTTCCAGTATAAAGTGATTGTCAAAATCATGAGGATATTTATATCCCTTGTGATATCCTAAATCCTTCATCAGTTTAGTTGGCGCATTCCTTAGATGTGTTGGAACCGGATAAAGGGGTTTGTTTTTTACATCAGATAAAGCGCCTTCTATACCCATATAAGCTGCATTACTTTTGGGTGATGAAGCCAAATAAGTGGTGCATTGTGCAAGTATTATCCTTGCTTCAGGCATGCCTATTTTATCTATTGCGCTGAATGCAGCCTCCGCAAGCACTAAGCCGTTTGGCGAAGCATTGCCTATATCCTCTGATGCAAGCACAACCAGGCGCCTTGCAATAAAAAGCGGATCTTCCCCGCCCTCAATCATTCTTGCCAGCCAGTATAGCGCTGCGTCCGGATCGCTGCCGCGTACGCTTTTAATAAATGCCGATATTACATTATAGTGATCCTCGCCCGCTTTATCGTAAACAATATTTTTTTTCTGGACTATATTTTCCAATACTTCTTTTGTGATTTTGATAGGGTTGGTTTCAATCTCCTGGATAACGGCAGCTTCAAAAATACCCAGTAATATTCTTGCATCACCACCCGAAAGGTATATTAAAAAATCCTTATCAATAGATTCAATCTGCAGAGTCGTTAAGAACTCATCTTTTTTTATTGCAGATTCAAGAATCATTGTTAAATCTTCTTTTGATAATTCATCCAGCACATAAATTCTTGCACGCGAGCGAAGCGCCGGAATAACTTCAAATGACGGATTCTCAGTAGTGGCACCAATCAAAGTAATTAAACCTGATTCCACAGAATGCAATAATGCATCCTGCTGGGCTTTATTAAACCGGTGAATTTCATCAATGAAAAGGATTGTCTTTTTATTCTGTAATTTATTTAAAGAAGCTATCTCTATTATTTCCCTTATATCTTTCACACCTGAAGATACGGCATTAAGCTGGTGAAAATCAGAGTGCGTTTGTTCTGCGATAATCCTTGCAATCGTTGTTTTCCCGGTGCCCGGAGGGCCCCAAAGTATAAACGAACCGACAGTGTCGTTATCTATCATCAGCCGGACGGGCTTACCAACCCCAAGTAAAGATTTTTGCCCGCAGAACTCGTCAATGTTCTTTGGCCTTACTCTTTCTGCAAGCGGTATCCGTGGAAGATCGATTCTACTCATTCTTTTCCCTGAGGTTTAATTACTATTTAGATTGATAAAAAAGTACAATTTTTGCAATAATACATCAAAGGCAGGCATAAAGCCCTAGACTAAAACAATTTACTTCCTGCAAAAATTTATAGATTTTATTTGGAAATGTAATAAAATCAGAGATATATTATCAGGCATAAAACCTAAAAGAAAGTTAAGTATGATCACCATACGGCGCGCCGGGAAAAATGATCTTGCCGGGATTAAAAAATTAATTGCTGATTACCCGCATCATCTTATGAGCGAAATTCCGTCTGCCAGCCGATTTTTTGTTGCAATTGATGATAAGAAAATAATAGGCTGCTGCGCATTAGACATTTATTCCAAAAGGATTGCCGAAGTCAGAAGCCTGGCAGTAGATAAAAAATATCATAAACATGGAATTGGGACACAATTAGTTAAAAAGTGCGTCTCTTTGGCTAAAGAAAAGGATATTAAAGAAATTGTGGTAATTACAAGCAGGCCTAATCTTTTTTCCAGCCTGGGCTTTGGTACTTTCCAGGGTGAGAAACTGGCTTTATTTAAAAAATTATAATAGGAAGTTATCTTTGTTCGCCATCCGGACTTCATTAGGCAATATTCTTTAATGGATATAAATTTCAAGGGAGTAATAATGAGCTTCAAATTAAGGGCAGAATATCGTTGGATAATATTTTTTACCGTATTATTCTTTTTCAATACAACTTCTAAATCCCAATCCGTAACTACTCTCAGTCAGTTTGACTCATTAAAGATAATTGATAAAGGCGAGACACCTGAAATATTTGTTTCCGGTTCTACTTTAATTATTGGCGATACTGCAGAAATATATTTTAAGCACACAATGCCGGACGGGACTTTAACAGATTTTCCCACGAATCAACTTTTCAGAATCCTACTAACCGGTGATATGGGTAAAATATTTGAAGTTATATCAAATGATGGGAAAGTTGTTACCAATGGGCTTGTGCCTTTGCCTCTAAAAGCATTTGCAAAAGAGCCCGGAAGGTTACACTTTAATGTATATGCGGTAAACCCCGGAGTATTCCCGGATTCAACACACAGGACACTTACTGCGCCAAACAATATTATGCTGGCAAAATATACCGGCGAAATGGGATTGAATAAACTGCACCTTCATGAATATGAGAATGCGCGGAAATATTTTCTTGAAGCAGCAAAGTTAGATTCAGCACAGAAAAATTCATGCTACTACAATATTGCATGCGCTTATGCGTTGGAAAGTGATACAGCAAACGCACTACATTGGTTAAATCTTACATTTGAAAATGGGTTTGATGATTATATTCATGCGCTGAAGGATGATAAAGATCTTGAATCAATCCGCAATTTGCCTGAATTCAAACCCATTGTAACAATGTCTTTAATTAAACAAAGAAAACGCTTGTTAAATGAAATAGAGCAAAGCAAGGATACATACAGAAATGGAGTTGATTACTATTATATATCCGAAACATATTTAAAACAGGCAGATCCCGACAGCTTTTTCGTATGGTTTGAAAAAGCTTTAAAGAATAACTACTGCCCGGAAGCAGAGTATTTTTCCGACTCGCTATATAAAATGATTTGTAATGACAAACGTTTTGATTCTCTATTAATTTACTATTCCGATATAGCCGGGACAATAAATATACCCGGAGATATTATTAGGGAAAAGCCTTATCTTGCAAAGAGACTACATTTTTACGGCATACCGGATTATATCGGTAACTGTTATAATTTACAGGAATTATGGGTTAAAGGCGACCCGGTAAGAGAAATACCTCCGCAAATAGCCAATTGCAAATCCCTTCGTTCTTTGCACCTTGAAAATTCAGGATTCAGAGAATTTCCTGCTGTCATGACCAAACTCGATTCATTGAAATCGCTCATTATTAATAACGGCAGATTTTCTTATATACCTGAAGATATAGCCAACAATTATAGTCTGGATACTCTTTGTTTAATTAACGATAGTTTAAAATCGTTGCCTGAATCGATTGGTAAATTAAGGAACTTAAAATCTTTAATTCTTAATAATAACCATATTTCCGGCCTGCCGGATGAATTAGGGCAAATTGCTGCCTTAACTAATTTGGACTTATCTATAAATTGTTTAACGAAAATTCCCGGAACAATTTCCAAACTCGAACGGCTTTCTTCTTTGGACATCCACGAGAATTTAATACAATCCCTTCCTTCCGGAATACAATATTTGAAGGATCTAAAGCATCTGGATATTTCATTTAATAATATTTCCTCATTGCCTGAGGAAATAGGTTCGCTTGAAAGTTTGGAATATCTTGATGTATCCTTCAATAACCTGACGGCATTACCGGCAGACATGAATAGATTAAAAAATCTCCACGTATTAATATTATATGGTAATAAAATACCCGGTGAAGCTATTAAAAATCTACATTCGGCATTACCCGGTTGCAGAATAATAGGCAAAGAACAAAATACGTATTTGGTTAAGCAATTCACAAACCGCAGAATGGTAACAGATACCTTAAAGGGCCTTATATTTACTTACCCGGAAGGGTACAAAGTGGAGCTAGCCAGGCCTGATTTACAGGAAAGAGATTCAGTAATTTCAATATCGTTTACTAAACTGACCCCTCTGGATTCCGACGCTGTATTAGAAGACAGGAATGACAGCACTGACTATTTCCTTGAGAATACATGCACAGCATATATATCAGTTTCTGAGAATAGTTTCTCTACTATTGCAGGTATATTCGATTTTCAGAAATACGATTCCTTTATTGACAATGATAAATTAGAAGATTACTTAAATTTGCCCTCTCTATGGGTCTGCATTGGCAGGCACAATCACGAAGCAGAGCCGGAAGTATTAAATTTTAACAACTGGAAAGGCTTTTTCGGCGAAGTTGAATGGTGGTCAAGAGTAGTTACAAAATCCGGTGAAGTTGAGAATGAAGAAGATGATAATGATGTTCACGATTTTTATAAAGCTATCGCTATTAAAAGATTAAACGATGGGCGGTCTATTTTTGTCTTTGTTTCAACAGATATTAATTCGGAAGAAGATATTTTCGGGAACCTGTTGTCGTCTATAAAATATATCGGACAATAATAATTTAATAGCCCTGTCACAGGCAGGTTTATAAGTAAACTTATCTTTGCGTAACATAAGTTTATAAATATTATAGAGACAATAGTAAATTTAAAATTAAATCTTCCGATTTTTCAATCTTTGAATTATTTAATCTTTTAATTGGGCTTATTTTTCAATTATTTTAATCGTTTTTTCCCCTTTTCTTATCATACCGTACTTCTCTCTTGCCGTCCGTTCAATTTTTGCGGGAACTTTATTATTTAAGGAATCAATTTCGGACTGCAGCCGTTTATTGTCTTTATCCACATCTGATGCCTGTTCATTAAGCGATTTAACCTGCTGTTTAAGCTTTAAATATTTAGTTACGCCGGATTCATTAAAAATAAGATAAACCAATCCGGCTACAAAAATAATTGCAAAAATTATATACTTAAGCTTACCATTTGAAGGTGAGGATTTATCATTCTTAAATAAGCTCATTGCAGCGTTCCAAACTTTTTAATATACTGTCTCAGTTTGTTAAAAAGCTAATTTAATTATTTTATCAATCAATTCTTCAAAAGAGATACCGACTGCTTTTGCCATTTTAGGGACAAGGCTTGTAGACGTCATACCCGGAAGAGTATTAACTTCAAGGCAATATGTATTGTAATCGTTACTTAATCTAAAGTCCATTCTTGAATATACTTTGCAGCCTAATGCATTATAAGCTTTTAAGGCTTGAGACTGGAGTTCCAATTGTACCCATTCAGGTAAATTTGCAGGGACCTCATAAACACTCATACCGTGAGTATATTTACATTTATAATCATAGAATCCATGTTTTGGTTTAATTTCCAAAACCGGCAACGGTTTATTATCCAGAACACCTACGGTAACCTCATGGCCGGGGATATATTCTTCAATTAAAACTTTGTTCGCAAATTTTTGTGCAAGTTTTAGCGCCTTGGAAAGTCCGTCTGCATTTTTGCAGATAGTTAAGCCTACAGTTGAGCCCTGATCATTAGGTTTTACAACGCACGGATAACCGAAGTTCTCTTTGATTTTTTTCTTTATTACAGTAACTTCATCATGTTTCTCCACCACAATCCAGGCAGGAGTATTAATATCATAATGCCTGAATAATATTTTGGACAGCAATTTATCCATAGCAATTGCACTTGTTACTACATTAGAGCCTGTATATTT
>JARLHB010000556.1 GCA_031292465.1 Ignavibacteriaceae bacterium | reverse complement strand
GTTAACCCAGATAATCGCTCAGGAAGTAAGCCTTGAGCTTGGTTACTTTGCCCATACGATAATTGATGCACACATTTATGTAGCAGATAAAGGCACTCCTATGGAAAAGTATGACCACCGGGAGGGACTTATTGAACAATTAAAAAGAGAACCGCTGGCACTGCCTAAGTTAAAAATTGCCCGTAAACCAATTGATGAACTGGAATTTGAGGATTTTGAACTGACAGATTATAACTATCATGATAAAATCCGCTTTGAAGTTGCGGTTTAACAGTAATCGGAATATAAGGATGCAAGCAAGGAAGTTTATTTGAAAAAAATCATTATCTCAGCCGTTGCAAAAAACGGAGTAATCGGAAAATCAAGCGGGGAAATGTCATGGCATTCTAAAGAGGAATTCCAGCATTTTAAAAGCACTACCTTTGGTTTTCCTGTTATAATGGGACGGGTAACGTTTGAAACATTAGGAAAACCACTTAAAGGCAGACTGAATGTAGTAATTACAAGAAATGATAAGCTTAATTATGATTTTGAAGAATTGAAAATAGTTGACAGTCTAAACACTGCCTACTCTTTTTGTGAAAGGCAGAATTATGACAAAATATTTATTATAGGCGGGGCAAGTATTTATAGCCAGGCCATGGAAACAGCAGATGAAATGATTATTTCCATAATGGATTTTGATGCTGAAGGAGATGTCTATTTCCCAAAGATAGATGAAAATATTTGGGAAGTAACATCAAGGGATAAACGAAACGGATTTGAAGTCTTATTTTATGCGAGAAAGAAATAGTGAAAATTAAAATACTTCCTGAAAATATTGCTAACAAAATTGCTGCTGGTGAAGTGGTTCAGAGACCTGAATCGGTGGTAAAAGAATTAATTGAAAACTCGATTGATGCAGGTGCAGATACAATTGAACTTATTGTTAAACATGCAGGCAAATCATTAATTCAGGTAATTGATGACGGCGTAGGAATGACTGAAGAAGATGCACTAATGTGCGTTATGAAACATGCTACAAGCAAAATCAGTCAGGTGGAAGATCTTGATTCTATCTCCACACTTGGATTTAGAGGGGAAGCCCTCAGTTCTATTGCTTCAGTCAGCCAGCTTGAAATTAAAACCGAGACAAGGGATGAAGAGCTCGGAACATTAATAAGAATTGACGACGGTGTTACAATAAACAAAGAGAAAGGATCGTTTCCCAAAGGGACATCTATTTCTGTAAAGAATTTGTTTTTTAACACTCCGGCCAGAAGAAATTTCTTAAAAACAGATAATACTGAACTTAAACACATAATTGATATTTTTAATAAGATTGCTCTAAGTCATAATAAAATAACGTTTAAACTATATAATGATGACGATGTAATTTGCGATTATCCTTCCGGTACGCTTGACGACAGAATAAGCCAGGTATTTGCAGACAATATGCGTGATGCGCTTATCCCGGTGGAAGAGCGAACTGATTACCTTAATATTTACGGCTTTGTAGGCAAGCCCTCTATGCTTAAGAAAAGCAAAGGCGACCAGTATGTATTCTTAAACTGGCGTTATGTTGTATGCAGGCCTATAAACCATGCAGTGTTTACTGCTTACGAGAATATCCTGGAAAAAGGAGATTATCCTTTCTTTGTATTATTCATTGAATTGGACCCAAAACGTGTGGACGTAAATGTTCACCCGTCAAAACTTGAAGTGCGGTTTGATGATGAAAAAACTATTTACAATTTTGTACTTGCTGTAATAAAGAAAAGCCTCGGTACGCATGATTTAGTCCCTTCAATGATGTTTACTCAGCCTATAGAAGAAGGGGAAAAAATGAGGTTTGATAATTTTAATAAATTAGAAAAACATGACTTTTCAGACAGGCCTTCTTTAGTAGAAAATAAATCCTATGCGAAAACTAATTTTTCAGACCGGGATATTGACTTAATATTCAGCTCCATACCTGAAACTTCACCGCAGACTGAACCGAAAGAAATGGTAACTCCTCCTTTTGAAAAAACAGAAAGCAGGGAAATATATCATCAGTTTGAAGAGCACGCCAATGAAGTAAGAAGAGAAGAAGAAACTCCATTTATTATTCAGTTGCATAATAAATATATATTGTCACAGATAAAATCCGGCTTGATGATAATTGATCAGCATGCTGCTCATGAAAGAATCCTTTATGAAAAGGCATTAAAGAGATTTGAGGCAAATATGCCTTTTTCGCAGCAGCTTCTTTTTCCTAAAACTATTGATTTTGATCCTGCAAGATTTGCTATATTGAAAGAAATAAATCCTTATCTGATGAAACTCGGCTTTGCCGTTAAGTTTTTCGGCAAGAATACCATTGTTATTGAAGGTGTGCCGGAGGATATTAAAAAAGGTTCTGAAGAGAAGGTTTTACTTGACCTAATAGAAGAATACACCATAAACTTACGAGAAAAGAAGCTTGATGAACGGGAAAATATAGCAAAGTCTTATTCTTGTAAAACTGCAATAAAAGCGGGGGATTACTTAAACGAAAAAGAGATGAGATTGCTTATCGACCAATTATTTGCCACCTCCATGCCGTATGTTTGTCCTCACGGCAGACCCATAGTGATCAAAATATCGCTTGATGAATTTGATAGAAGATTCGGAAGGACCTAAATATATATTATAAATGCTTTTACCACTTATTTGAAGAAGCATTGCCGAAGTTTAGGGAATCTATTAACTTTATAAATGATTTTTACAATTAAATGTGAATTTGCGGTAAATACGTTTATAGAGAATAATAATGATTAAAAATTACTTCAAACTACTGCGCGTTCCTCAATGGATTAAAAACTTTTTTGTTTTTGTGCCATTGGTCTTTTCTCAGCATCTTTTTGAAAAAGATTATTTCCTTTTAGTTATTGCAGGGTTTGCAATATTTTGCCTGGCTTCAAGTATAGTATATGTTT
>JARLHB010000555.1 GCA_031292465.1 Ignavibacteriaceae bacterium | reverse complement strand
TTCATCAACCTTATCGGATAGAACAACTTTAAAACCAAGATTAGTAAAAAAGTTATAGTATAACGGATATATAGTATGCGTATGGAATGACTGGTTTATTCCAACGGTTTTTGCAGTATCCGGAAGCTGAGTTTGAGGGGCATACTTTTCATACATAAGATAGTGACGTTTTTTTACATAGTCGTATTTATCGTCATCAACCTTTGTCTTGTTGATTATATTATAATACTTATTACATGCGCCTCCGAAAGGATAAGTTTTCCCTTCAACTTCAATCATATTTACAGTACATGCAAGGTCACATTTTTCACCGCCTCCGGCGCAAATGAAAGGCTTTTTATAGGTTACTTCTCTTTCTGCAAGGTTTTGTAAGAAAAAGTCTCCGGCCTTTATAAAGCCAAGGTCAATTTTTTCTTTTATATCTAATGCAACACCGAAAGCGCCCATTAATCCGGGTTCAGGCGGAACAATAATATCCTTTCCTGTTAATGCTGCCATAGCTACCGGGATGGCTTTATTATAGCATACCCCGCCCTGCATAAAAATCTTTTTGCCTACAGGCCTGTTCCCTTTTACTCGGTTTATATAGTTCATACAAATTGAATATACAAGCCCGGCAACAATATTTTCTTTGCTGATATTTTCCTGCTGCGCTGTTTTAATATCTGAGCTTATAAAAGCAGAGCACTGATCGCTGAAATTCGGAGGCATCCCGCCGTTCATAGCAATCGGTTCAATATCCGTTACTTTTATTCCGAGTGACTCGTAAGCAGATTCTTCTATGAAGGAACCTGTACCTGCCGAACACGCTTCATTCATTGCATAGTCCGCAGGAACTTTATTTACGATATATGTGTACTTGGCATCCTGCCCGCCTATCTCAAAAATGGTGTCCACTTCAGGATCAAAATAGACTGCCGCTGTTGCGTGGGCAACAATTTCATTTATCACCCCTTCTGTTAACGCATGAAGCCCTGCAATCTGCCTGCCTGAACCTGTAGTTCCCAGGCCGATAATTTTAATTTTTTCCGGTATTTGCCGTAACAGTTCGGCATAACATTTTCTGGCAGCTTCAACCGGATTGCCGAGCGTATATAAATAGATAGAGCCAAGTATCATATTATCGGATTGCCTGATAACCACTGCTTTCGTAGTTGTAGAACCCACATCAAGCCCAAGAATACAAACATCGCCGTCTTTTGCTTTACCCCTCTCCATAGTTTTAAAATGGACTTTACCTTTGAAGCCATTAAGAGGATGGTGAAAAACAAAAGAGCTTTTCCCGTCTATAAAAATATCTTCTGGGTTTTCTATTTTATTAAATTCATTTTCAAGTCCGTAAAGGGCAGCGCCAAGAGCTTCAAAATATGAAGCTTCTTCAGGTATAATAATATCAGGAACCTTTTTCCTGAGGAAGTTAATAACAGCCGTATTTTTTGTTACCCCTCCGACAAGCATTACTTTGCCCGGCTTAACCTTTTTAAGAAGGTTTTCAACTTTTTCAGCCATCATACATGCCAGGCCAGCAGCAACTTCAGACTGCTGTATTCCCTTGTTTAACGCA
This sequence comes from Ignavibacteriaceae bacterium, assembly GCA_031292465.1. Classification (GTDB taxonomy): domain Bacteria; phylum Bacteroidota; class Ignavibacteria; order Ignavibacteriales; family Ignavibacteriaceae; genus FEN-1297. The sequence goes on along the minus strand of JARLHB010000555.1, from coordinate 4,332 downwards.
TGTGTACAATCAGACTTGCAAAACACAGAACACCTGCCGGAGACTTTAAACGGCTCGGCATCTTTTGCCATTTCGACTACTTCTTCAATTCCAAGATCCATCCTTTTAATTTGCTGAAGGAAAAATTCGCCTGTTCCGCTTGCGCACTGGTTGCCTGTTATTACATTGGAAATTTTTCCTTCATCATCAATTGTATAAACCATAAAGGTTTCGCCGCCCAAAGAGGCAATAGCAGAAAAAGTTTCTTTATTTTTATTTATAAAGGTAAAGGCATATTCAATTGCTTCGGGCTCGGAGATGCTTGTAAACCTTACAAGCTTTCTGAATTTTCTGCCTGTAACTATTACCGGGATATTTACGTGGCTGGATTTACCGGCTGTTGCCTGTCCGTTCTGTTGGCTGGCGAATTGGGTTAATTTTTCTTTGAAGATTTTTTTAGGGTCGCCGTTATGCGGAATTTTAAGAACATCTTCCACACTAACAAGTTTATTGTCTTTCCTTATCCTTACAAAAGTTATTGAAGAAGCGCCGAGACAAGCCCCAATTATTTCATTCATCTTAACTCTGAAGTAGTAAATAATTTCATTTTAGTCTTAATAAATTGACGGCTAATCCTTAACAAGTCAATTTAACAGTTAAAGATAATAAAATTCCATATTTTATTCCTATAATGATGCTTTGAGATATACTTTAAAATAGGAGTAAAAAATATTTATGGATTCTATTAAGTCTGAAGTACCTGAAAGGAAGTGACGCGATAAAAGCACACACGCGATAAAAGCACAAAAAGCTTTTATTTACTTAAATTATAGAATTCATTAAGTTATAGATAGTTTTGTAATAACTATAAAAGAAATGTTAAGTGGGGCTCTAATTGGGAAGGAGCAAATATTAGGACAGTTCAATTATACCAGAAAGATTTTTTCATAATACTATTGATATTTAATATTTACTATAATCGTTTAAGGTAAATCAACATGACTAAATTATCGTTATATATTTATGTAGCGCTTTTAACTTCTCTTATCCTTTTTAACGGATGTTCTGCTTCAAATGAGATTACAAGATGGAGTATTTATTATCAGACTATTAATAAGGATTTTTCAGATGCATGCCTTACATTTAGTAAAAATGATTACCTACTGGCAAAAGAAAAATTTACCATGTATAATAAAGAAGATACAACTATTGTTAATTTTGAATCATTTGCTTTTTTAGCGGAATGCTATAGGCAGTTAGGCAATCAGGATAGCGGAAAGATAGTTTACAAAGCAGGATTAATAAAATTAGAAAGCTGGGGAAATAATAATTCCGCAATAAAAGATATTAATGATTTTAGACTTGATACATTAAAAATATGGGATAAGAATTATCCTGAGTTTCCTAATAACCTGAATAACCTAATTAATAAGGTTGAATTTATTCCACAATATTATGACGAACCTGTTGTTATCCATGCTGAAGCGCCTATTTATCCTGAACAAGCAAGAAAGGGCCACATAGAAGGGGAAGTATTTGTAAAAATTTTAATTAATTCTGATGGTTTACCAATCCAGAAATTCGTAATAATTACTTCTAATAAGATGTTTAATGAAGCGTCTATTGAAGCTGTAAAAGCATTCAAGTTTTCATCTCACATAAATAATAAGGCCAATGAATCATGGTGGTATGTTATTCCATTCAGATTTAGGCTTAATTGATAAAGGGAGAGAATAAAATTTACTTAATCCCCAAAAAATCCAGTACAGCATTAATAAATGTAAGCGGATGAGGCGGGCAGCCGGATACATATAAATCAATTTTAATTTCATCTAAAACAGAGCGGTTAATCTGGCCGGATTCTGCAAATAAACCGCCGCTAATTGCGCATGCCCCTACTGCAATTACAATTTTCGGCGCGGCAATACTTTTGTATGCATCTAACAATGCAGGAGCCATATTCTTTGAAACAGGCCCTGTAAATACAATTCCGTCCGCATGTCGCGGTGATGCGGTAAAATCAATACCGAATCTTCCCATATCAAAATTCACATTACCGCAGGCACCTAATTCCATTTCGCAGCCGTTGCATCCTGCTGCAGATACCTGTCTAAGCTTTAACGAGCGCCCGAATAACTTATGAATTTCTTTTTTAGACTTAACCGCTTCCTTAGAATATATATCGTAATTATTCCCTGATGAAATTATCAGACCTTCCCTGTTTGAAGATGCTAACTTTACTTCATTAGTAAATTCAATCGCGCCGTTTGAAATTTTTTCACACTCTCCGCAGAAAATACACTTACCAAGATCAACCGCAACCGGGTTTAACGAAATTGCTTTCACGGGACAGCAGTCGGCAACATCCTGCCAGTTTCCGGAATACTTAGCTTCATCAATTACCGGAAAGCCGCGGTGGGTATCCATAAGCTTAGCTTTTCTAATATCATTTATTGCCTGGTACCCGTGATGTTTTATAAGTTTAATTAAGTCTAACATTTATTTACCATAATTTTATAAATCATAACCACTGTAAGAAAGGTCAAAGCTTTTATTGCATATCGGGAAATCGGAAATACCTTCATTCCTGACTGCAAGCGTCAGTCCGAACCAATTATTAAAAGAAGGATCCTTAATCTTTATGCGTTCAATCTTACCGCTTTTATCAGTCAATAATACATGAGCAATTTCTCCGCGCCACCCTTCAGTAAGGGAAACGACTAAACTATCCGGCTTTAAAATAATTTCTTTTCTGTTTAACCCGCCGCCAGTTTTATCTGCCGCAGTTTCAGGCAGGTTTTGCAGTTGTTCTTTTATAATTTTTATTGACTGCTGTATTTCCACAAAACGGATATATGCGCGTGCAAAAACATCGCCTGTACTTAAGGTTAATTTATGATGAGGGAAATATTCATATGCGCCGGAAGGATGATCGGAACGGATATCAATAGCAACACCGCTTGCCCGCGCAGCCGGACCGACCATACCGATTTCTTTTGCAACTTCAGTTTCTACTATACCTGTTTTTTCAAATCTTTCCAATACGGATGCAGATGAAAATAATACTTCCGCAGCAAGGACAGTTTCATCATCAAGCTTGTTTAATGTTTCAAGTATCTTGTCACTCAGTTCCTGTGTAATACTGAAGTTCACACCGCCGATTTTAATTAATCCTCTGCCAAACCTGTTGCCGCAAACAGCCATTGTTGTGTTTATTACTTTTGTCCTTAAAGCTCCAAAGACTGAATTACCCGTGAGATAAGCAATGTCACCGGAAAGAGCAGATAAATCTCCAAGGTGAATAGCAATCCTTTCAAGTTCAAGAGCTATTGCACGGATTATTTTTACCTGATACGGAACAGATATGCCGGCAAGGGATTCCATTGCACCCGCAAAAGTTTCGGCATGTCCAATTACAGTATCACCTGCAATCGACTCTGCTAGTTTTTCGAGATAAACTATCCGGCTGTTGTTTCTGACAAATAAATCTTCAACTCCCCTGTGCTGGAATCCAAGTTTAATTTCAAGATGATATACTTTCTCACCGTGGCAGGAAAATCTGAAATGCCCGGGCTCTATTATTCCCGCATGAATCGGTCCCACTCCAACTTCGTGAACTTCGTCTCCGCTCATAGAAAAATATTCATATTGAGTTTCGGCTTTATCTATTCCTGCTATTCCCTTTCGTACCGGTTTCAGCCACGGATGGCCTTCAGGTTTAATTCCATATTGTTCAAATATTTCACGTTCAAATAAGTGGGCAGAAGGGACATCGGGAGTGATCGAATTATATGCACCGCCCGGAAATATTTCCATTGAGCTTACAAAAAGCTTTGCAACATCATCATCAGCTATAACAGCATATAAAATTATTTTGTCTGAATTTTTATTTCCGAAGAATTGAACCAGCCTGTTTCCGCTTTTAACCTTTTGAATAACCTCATTCCTGAATTCATCAATTCCCGGGCGGGGTATTTCACTTAATGGAACTGTTTGTAAATTTTTTATTTCTATCCAGTTCAACGAAAACTCCTATTGAAAAAATTTAGCGGCGTTGTTCATAAAATCCAGCACCTGTTGTGGAATATTTATACCAATCACTAATAAAACAGCAAGCAGGATAATCTGCGGAACATAAGCATAAAATGCCGGTTTATTCTTTACTATATAACTATCGGGAATATCGCCGAAAGACATTTTAAAAACCGTCCCGCCCATACCAAAGGCTACAATAACCATCAGCAATAAGAAAGGAACTGCAAGCCAGCTCATGCCGCTTAGCCAAAATGCTTTAATAAGGATAAACTTGCTTATGAATACCGGGAACGGCGGTATGCCGATAATTGCAAGCAT
>JARLHB010000554.1 GCA_031292465.1 Ignavibacteriaceae bacterium | reverse complement strand
TTTCATTTTTTGAAACAAATCAGCGAAAAATTAATTACAGGGGTAATTTTACGGAAGACGAAAAAGAAAGTCCTCCGGATTATGAAATATTGCTGAAGAATGTTACCGTATTTGATCTTGCAAAAGCATTTAAAAAAGCGCTTGAAAGTGTAAAACCTGTAGTTTTTCATGAAGTAAAAAAGCTTAATGTTACCTTAGAAGAACAGATTGCGTATATTTTGGCTAAACTGGACGAAATTCACGAACTGCATTTTTTAAGTTTAGTTGATGGGATGAAAGAAAAAATAAGAATTGTAATTACGTTTGTTGCTTTGCTTGAGCTTACTAAAATGCAAACGATATCAATAAAAGAATCAACAAATTTTAACGACTTTGTAATAATAAAATTAAATAATGGACAAGATATACAATTCAATAATTGAAGCATTAATTTTTTCTTCCGATGAGCCAATATCTGCATCCGAACTTGAAAAGGCTATAAAAGGTATTGACGGCGAAGATGTACAGATTTCTAATAAAGAAGTTGAAAGCAGCATTGAAGAATTAAACCGGAGCTACGAAGAAAAAAACAGCGCTTTCCAGATTATTAAACTTGCGGGCGGTTATCTGTTTGCAACCCGGTCGGAATATGCAAAGTATATAGGCTTCCTTTCGTCGGAAAAAAGCAAACGCAGATTAAGCCAGGCAGCACTGGAGACACTTGCAATAATAGCTTACAAACAGCCTGTTACAAAGCCCGAACTTGAAACAATACGCGGCGTTAATTCGGATTATATACTAAATACTTTGCTCGAAAAAAACCTTGTTGCAATTTCCGGCAGGGCAGAAACTATTGGACGCCCTTTATTATATGGTACAACAGTAGAATTTCTTAAATACTTCGGTCTTGATAAACTTAGCGATTTGCCAAAGCCACGTGAGATTGAAGAAATTATGAAAGACGAAGATTTTCTTGAACAGAAACAAAAAATTATGATGAACCTTGTTGAAGAAACTCTTGAAAACGAAATGGAAGAAAAATCGAATGACACTGATCAGGATTAACAAATATTTATCAGACTGCGGTGTATCTTCAAGGCGAAAAGCTGAAGAATACATCTTACAGGGAAGAGTTTCTATTAACAATAATATCATACTTGAACTTTCTTCTAAAGTTGATCCTTTAAATGATGTTGTGCTATTAGACGGAGAAAAAATATTTCAAAAAAGATTGGTTTATTTCCTTTTAAATAAGCCAAAAGGTGTAGTTACAACCACTGACGATGAAAAAGGCAGAATGACTGTAGTGGATTTAATAAAATCCAAAGATAAAATATTCCCGGTCGGAAGGCTTGATTACAACACTACCGGCGTCCTCATCCTGACAAACGATGGTGAATTCTCTAATTTTTTAACACATCCCGGAAACCGGATACCAAGGGAATATGAAGCAAAACTTGACCGCCCTTTAACTGAAGAAGATAAGGAAAAACTTTGTAAAGGTATTTATATTGAAGGAATTAAAGGAAAATTTATTAAAGTTGTTTTCCCTGATAAAAAGAGTAAGAAGATAATTAACGTAACTGCAGTAGAGGGCAGGAATCATTTTGTAAAGAACATGTTTGGGGCTTTGGGGTACACGGTACAGGGGCTGAACAGGAAAAGTTTTGCCGGGATTACAGCCGATATGCCGGTTGGTGCTTATAGAGTTTTAAGTCAAGATGAAATTTCCGGAGTTATTAAAACTTATGGTAAGTAGATCTAATTTTGTGTTCTTTTTCCTAATAGTTGTTTCATTTCAATATTTTCCTCAGGAAGTTTCCAGAGATTCATCTGGAAAAAATGCCTATTTTACTGTGCCTGAATTTTGGTCACAGATGAATGATATTTTCAATGATCCTAATTTCAGCAGTGCACAATGGGGTGTCGTAATACAGTCACTTGAGACGGGGGAATATTTATACAAAAGAGATGAAGATAAACTTCTTATTCCCGCATCAAATTTAAAATTGTTCACAACCGCCGCAGGATTGATAACGCTGGGTAGTGATTACAGATTTAAAACCAATATATACATGAATGGATTTATAGACGGTTCAATATTAAAAGGAGATATTGTTATACAGGGTAAAGGCGATCCGACTATATCCGAGCGGTTTTATAACGGGAACATGTTAAAAGTTTATGAAGACTGGGCAGATTCACTCTTAAATACCGGCATAGATGAAATAACAGGTAATATAGTTGGCGATGATAATGCTTTTGATGATATAGGCCTTGGAGCCGGCTGGGCATGGGATTATGAAAGCAGTTGGTTTGCTGCTCCTTCCAGTGCAATAAGCTTTAATGATAATTGTGTGGACATTATTGTTACAGTAAACAAAAAAACTCACATGCCGGAAGTTTCGATTGCCCCGGATACCAAATATGTAATTATTCTAAATAAAACGGTTACTGTTCCAAAGGATTCAATCACGTCTATTGAAACATACCGCGAACCCGGCACAAATGTAATTAGTGTTTATGGAACGGTTAGGGACAATTCTGATTCTGTAAAAACTTATGTTACGGTAAATAATCCGACCCAATATGCAATGGTTGTGTTGAAGGATGTTCTAAAACGAAAAGGTATTATAATTGACGGATACCCGATTGATGTAAATGATATGACAAGCACTCCGGATTATTCAAAATTGAAGCTTTTATTTACTCAATATTCTCCGCAATTAAAAGAAATAATAAAAGTAACAAATAAGCAAAGCCAGAACCTTTACGCCGAACAATTACTTAAGACAATAGGCCTTGAGTTAAAAGGTTACGGCACAATTGCTAACGGAATAAACGTTGAAGAGAAGGTCTTGCGGGAGATGGGTATAAACCCGGAAAGCATGAATATTGTTGACGGCAGCGGGCTTTCACGCCTTGATCTGGTAACGCCAAGACAAATAGTTGCGCTGCTTAATTATATGTATAAAAGCAGGCACTTCATACCTTTTTTCAATTCATTGCCAATTGCAGGGGTAGACGGCACACTTGGCGACAGGATGCAGAATACTAAGGCACAGGGAAAAATTCGTGCAAAACCC
>JARLHB010000060.1 GCA_031292465.1 Ignavibacteriaceae bacterium | reverse complement strand
ATCATAATTAAAAAGTGTGTGCGAGGCAGGAGAAGTAAACATAACTAAACCCTGGTCTGTTCCAATCCACTTAGTGTCGTTTTTATCAATAAATACTGTGTTCGTTTTGCTTGATGTTGGAATAGGATAAACTTTCGTCCAGCTTGAGCCGTTGAAATAAGATAGGCCATTTCCAAAAACGCTACCATTATCAAAACCTGCCCAAACTTCTCCTGATGAAGTTACCGCCAACGCAGTTACATCATCACTGATTAAATTTGCTGAAGATGAAGTGTAAAGCTTCCATGATTTTTTAGAGACGACTTTTGCTATTCCGGTACTCTTTATCCCGGCCCATATATTATTATTGGCGTCTATGGCCAATGATGTTATTGAGATAGTAGTTGCCACGTCGCTGAACACTGGTGTATAGTCAGTCCAGCTGGGGAATTCAGTTATTGATGCATTTGTACCGACAAAGCAGTTTCCATTTCCATCCGGAACAATGGCATTTATATGAAAATCAGGAAATCCCGAAGACATAAATCCATATTCTTTTGTAGAAGTTTCGCTATAAATTACAGCCATTCCCCGGGCAGTCCCAATATATTTAAGGTCGTTGGCGTCAACCATAATACAATCAACAATATTACTAAGCGAACTATAATAAGTTTCCCATGTTGTGCCGTCAAAGCTAAAATAATAACTGCCGCTTGATCCTGCATATATAATATTATTTTTATCAACAGCTACGCAAGTAATACTGTTTGTTGGGATTCCGGAATTTGAGGTGGTATAATCCTGCCATAATGTAGTATCAACTAAAATTATTTTAGCTGTGGATTTTTTGCCGCTGCTTACAGATATTAACACACTATCATCACGGTGGTTGTTCAAATGATATTTTATATAATAATTCCCCGGCAATATAGTTAATGTATTCGGGGTATATAGACCGGTGCTAGAATCATTTACGAAAATTTCACAGTTGGAGGGGCTGCTTGTACAGGTAATATTTCCTTTCATTGATACGTTCTTAGTAAAATCAACATATACAGAAAATTTCTCACCTTCTATTGCATTGACTGAAAATGAAGTATCTTTATATAAATCTTTTTTTAATGTAACAAGATAAGAACCGGTACTTAGCCAGGTTATGCTATCCGGAGTAGTCCGGCGCCTTTCTTTACCATCAAGATAAATATTGAAACCGGTAGGATTAGAATTTATGAAAATGTATCCATTAGGCGGAGCCGAATCCGGCGGAGTTACTGATACTTCCTGGCTGCATGAAGATATAGAAATTATTAAGTAAAAAGATGCTGCTAACAGCAACATCAATTTCATAATATTGTATGGGTATGCTTTCATGTTTATCAATTGTGTCCAAACATAATTAAATCTCACCGTAGTTCGAGATTGTTAGTATTAATTCTAAAAAGATATTATACATTTAACGGGCGCCTTTGTATTTATATAACCCTGCACTTGTTGCTATCCATATATTGCCGTAAGAATCCTGTGTTACTCCTTTAACATCGTTAATATCCAATCCGGTATTATTATAATTAAAAGTGGTTGCATTAGAAGGGGACGAGAACATTACTAAACCCTGGTCTGTGGCAACCCATTTATTGTTATTCCTATCAATGAATATAGAACTTGTTTTGCAAGTAGTAGAAATAGGATAAACTTTATTCCAGCTTGAACCATTAAAGTAAGATAACCCATTCCCGGTTGCACTTGACCTGTCGAACCCGGCCCACACTTCGCCGGAAGTAGATGATGCTAAAGCTGTTATATAATTATTAATTAAATTTATATTAAAAGAAGAAGAAAGCGTCCACGAATTTGAGGAGGAGTTCTCTGCAATGCCGTAACCATTGACCCCTGCCCATAAATTACCATTTATATCTATGGATAGTGCAGAAACTTTAGGATTAACTTTCTTCCCGTTCTCAACAATTGAAGGTGTAAAGTTAGTCCACTTGCCAAATAAATTTATTCCTTTATCTGAAGCAATATAGCATTGGCCTTCATTATCAATTGTAAAAGCATTTATATTGTAACTTGGCAATGTAGAGTTGCCTGGCCCATATTCTATAAGCCCCGTTCCTGTAAAAACAACCATACCCGCTTTAGTTCCCACATATAAGATGTTTCTTTTATCAAAAGTTAAACAGTTAATAGTAGTACTGAGTGTATTATGATAAGGTATCCAAAGATCCTTCTTTTCCTCGAAGCTGAAAAAGCCCGCATCCGAAGTGCCAATATACATAATATCTCCCGGATCAATAGCAATACAGGTTAAACTGTTCGAGAAAATTTTTGAATTAGACAGATTGAAGTCTTTCCAGAGCGTTGTATCAACAAGAGCTAAGTATGCGGTTGAAGTACTATTGCTGCTAACAGATGTTGAAATGCCTGCATCACGGTGATTTTTAAAATGATACTTTACATTATACTGTCCCGGCAAAATATTAAATGTATAAGGTGTAACCCGCCCTGTACTGGAATCGTTTATAAAAATATCAGCTTTGGACGGATAGCTGGTACAGTAAAGATTTCCATACATAGATTGATTATGTGCTATATCTATGAATACCGAAGCTTTTTCTCCTTCTACAATATTTAATGTTACGGATGTATCATTATACAGATATTTCTTTAAGGTAAGTAAATATGTACCTGTACTAAGCCATGTGATACTATCAGGAGTTGCCCGGCGCCTTTCTTTATTGTCAAGATAAATATTAAAGCCTGTAGGATTTGAATTTATAAAAACATAGCCATTCGGTGGCGGCGCATCGGGAGGGGTAACCGATACTTCCTGATTGCATGATGATGCGGAGACCATAAAATAAATTAGAACAAATAATGGTGAAATTAATCTAAAATTATCCTGTGTAATAATGCTGCTTTCCATTAATAATATCCCTGCGCACTTAAATAATCTGCCGTGAACTTAATATAGAAATCGGTTCTTATATAAGAAGCAAAAAGACCATAGCCGCCGGTTATATCGGAATAATCGGGCATATCTAACATTACAGTATATGAATCTATACTTTCTTGCGTAGAAGTATAATAAGTTGACAAGTTCTCATCGTAGACAATCAATTGCACATCAATTTGAGAAATAGTGTAGTTTGACTTGTCTAATCCGTTTTGCGGTATTTCATTCAGGGCTTTATTAATAACGGAAGTGTCTATACTAACGAAATTAGTTTTTGTAGGGGTAGGGTACACTCCTTTTTGCACTCCGTTTTCGGTTGTGTAGTATAACGGAACTGCTTTAGTCTTCATAACAGTTGAACCCTTTTCATAATATTCTATTACTATACGCGGATGGTAAAAAACATTTTCAATAGGCCCCCACAAAATATAAATGTAGCTTCTTCCATATATAGATGGTATTGTCCTGTCGTCGCCATAGATAAAAAAACTTAATGGAAAAACAGAAGGCATTTGTGTGGTTGACTTTAGCAATATTCCATTAGGT
>JARLHB010000553.1 GCA_031292465.1 Ignavibacteriaceae bacterium | reverse complement strand
ACCGGACAGCATTAAAGACAAAACTTTATCTTCAGGCATTAAGAGCTGCTCAAGATGAATTGGGAACTATCAAGCTGGCTTTTAATATGAAATTCTAATTAAACGATATTTAACTTATTTTGCGTAACGTGAGTTATTAATTGGAAAATACGGGCTTGTGTTGATGACAGCCCTCTCTTTTGGCAACGGTGCACCGCCCAAAGTAGTAAGTAAAAGTAGCATCAGAATTATATAAACAGGTTTACTTTTCATATCAGTTGCAGTTTTTAATTGAGTATTTTCGAAAGGCTTAAAAGTTTTTCAATTACCATCAGATAATAACAATTAGTCTTTTAGTATTGAATAATGTTATAAAGAAAAGTTTGTCGGATCAATCGTCCATAAGGATGAAAAAGGGGTTAAGTCTTTTGGGCTGAATAAACTGCAATCAAAATCCAACAAGATTGCCTACACCGCTTCGAAGAGCAAACCACACAAATTGGATAAATGTATCATCAGATTTGCGTGTATATTTTACATTGCCCAACCTCATTGCTCCTGATTTATCCCGGACATTACTTCCTTTTATTATGAAAGTTTTAGCAATGAAAGAAGATATCCTGTCGGCAATTCCTTTTTCACTGCCTGTATTTTTATTTAGAATGGCTATTACCAGGTCACTATATTCAGTATTTACATAACCTGTTGCATGGCCTGAACTAACATTAATATTATACGCAGCAGATTGAAGAGTTCCTGACTTAATACGATGATGTTCGGCTATCTCAAGAAATGTATTAAGGCTGCTCACTTCCATTTTAGCAAGCGTTCCGCCGTACCTGAACGATAACTGCTGTGTTCCGAGAGGAATAGACATGAATAGTTTCATTGCACTGGTATTCATAAAATTTCCCCGGGCATGAATGGTCAATGTATCGGGTTTATCTGGATGGTTAACAATACCTGTAACAACAGCTTGCATTCTGTCAAATGTTATTAAAGCTGCTTTCGCACCTACGGCATACCTTTCATGATAATTCAACCTGCTGTTCATAATTTGCAGGCTGTCAATTTGTATTGTATCCATAATTGAAGATAAAGCCTCATTTACCATCAAAGGGTTTGGAGATTTTTTATCATAGGGCTTATCCATATTTACAAGAACCGTTATAAAAGCATCATTTATATTAATAGAACGAGCTCGATAGCTGTTTCCGATAATAAGTTCCCTAAATACTAAACCATTCAGGCTAATACCCGGTACAGCTAAATGGTATATGGTATTTCGGAATTTGCTTTCTGCGAATAATTGTTCATCAGTTATAAGAGGGTGATATTCAAGTGAATCGATTACAATATCTGAATCAGGTACTGATAAATGCAGCCGCCTGCACAGTATCTGATCTTTTGACTGATTTAAATTGACCACAATTCCATCAACATCTAGAACTGCTTTGGTAATACTATTAGGAGAAAAACCCTTTTCACGTAATAATTCAATCCAGCCAAGCCCATCTAAAGAGACTACGTTAATGCTACATGAAAATGAAGAGTCAGATTTTATTAATGAAATTGAATCACATTCTATACTGTTTTTTAGAAAATTGAATCTAACATCGGCAATCTTTAAAGTATATTCAGGATATGCTTTTGCAAATGAATCTTTAATACGATCCTTTAGAAATCCGTTAAGGTAAGTTTGCGGAAAGGACAGGAATATTAGTACGGATAATATTAAAATAATTCCAACTGCAAGGAATGCAAATAGTGCTATTTTAACCGGAGAATGTTTTTTCAAATTAAAAATTCGTAAGTATTTAATCTTCTGTGTTTCCATAATTTTTCTTTTTTTCCTTTGACTCCGGGCGCCTATTATCAACGGATTTTTCAGGGCCCAACAAAACTGCGATCCACTCTGTCTCTTTATTACTTTCAAATGCAAACTTCACCGTCATGGTGAGTGGAATACATAAAACTGCTCCAACAAGGCCAAGCAGGCTTCCCCAAAATATTAATGAGAGAAAAACAACCAACGTCGATAAACCGAGCCTCCGCCCCATAAGTTTTGGCTGTATAATATTACCAAGAACGAAACCAACTAAAAGATAACCACCAGCTACAGAAAGAGCACTGCCTACACCCTGTTGGATAAGGGCAAGAAGCACTGCCGGAATTGCTGCTATAACAGAACCGATATTGGGTATATAATGAAGTAGAAAGACAAGGAACCCCCAGAGAATTGGAAACCTAATGCCTAAGATGGATAGCCATAACCATATCAGGATACCCGCAACAAGATTGATTAACGTAGTGATGACCAGATAATGCCTTATATCAATTACAAACTTGGCAAACCTTGGAAATACTGCTTCAGGATTACCCAGAACTGCACGAAGCTTAACAGGAAAGCTTGAAACTTCAAGTAGTATGAATGTTACCGTGAGAAGGACTAAAACTATGCTTGAAAATACTGAGCTAACCCCGGAAAGCAAACCTGTAGTTAGGTTCATTATTGTCTCAGGATTGATATAGTTTAAAAGGGTTTTATCGGTCATTATTATTCCCACTTTTGTCAGAAGCATTTCAAATTCCGCAATTTGTTCTTGTACGCGAATCTGATAAAATGGCAGGGCATCGGAAAAGCTTTTTAGTGATGTCCCCACTAATGCCCCAATCATCAGCAGGATAATAATCATAACAGATATTACAATTGCTACCGAGAGGAACGAAGGAATCTTTTTCCGTTCAAGCCAAAGTACCGGAGGCGTCCCTATTAATGCAAGAAATACACAAGCTATGCACAATACAATAACCGACTGTGCGAGATTTATCCCTGCAATGATAATTACAAATGATGCCGCACTAACAAGGATTTTTATTCCGCGAGAAGATTTATTTTGTCCAATCATAAATTTATATAATTATATTTTTTTTAGTTTTAAATCAGAAATCATTGCAATCGCCGATACGAAATAAAACACCACAAACAAAGTCAAATGCTCCGGGAAGAATAAATATCCGGCAAAAGCAATAGTTGAAACACCTGATGCCGCTAAAACAGTTGGAATACCGGTGAAACCTTTTTGTTTATATGCTGTAAAATATGCCAATCTTACTGATGCAGCGCCGACGTTTAAAAACCCGGCAATGAGCATGGCAATACCATTTATACCGGCAAACCAACCAAATACAACCGACGAAGCAACTGCCATAAAATCCGTAAAACTATCCAGATAAATACCAAGCGCTCCACCTCCAATTGCTCTTGCCGTCTTCCCGTCAAAATAATCCAGAATAAATTGCGTTAGGATAAGTATGTATGCAATTAATAAAAGCCCTTTGAAAGAAAAATAAACTGAAAAGGAAACACACAAGAGCCCGAGAAGAGTAAGCATGTCAGGTATTCTAAGAGTACGAAGTTGCTTGAATAACATTTTTGTATATCCTTATAAATTCTTGTGAATTAGAATTCTCGTTTTAAGTATGAAAGCGGTTAGTTAGCTTATTCACTTAAAATATTTTTGTAAGGCGAATTGCTGATTCGCTTCTTTTATTGTAATAAAATTATGTACTAATTTGCGTTACTTTAGTTTTTACTTAACACACTTTCACTGCGCCGTGCCTTACTTATAACTCATGTTACGTAGTATTGTATTTCAATAGCCCCGCCATTTATGGCGGGGGTTAGTTAGAGAAAGACAATCTCGGCTTTAGCCGCATAAAAAGCACTATTTGGGCTAAAGCCCAATGTTTGTTTTGT
>JARLHB010000552.1 GCA_031292465.1 Ignavibacteriaceae bacterium | reverse complement strand
CAGAATCAATAAAGTAACAATAAGAAACCAGAAAACAAGATGGGGAAGCTGTTCTGCACGAGGGAATTTATCATTTAATTTTAATCTTGTCCGGTACAGAAAAGAAATTATCGATTATGTAATTGTGCATGAGCTGTGCCACCTTAAAGAAATGAACCACTCAAATAAATTTTGGAATTTGGTGGAAAAGATTTGTCCCGATTATAAGGCGCTGCGCAGGGAATTGAAGAAAGGTTCAAATATTCAATAATTTAAAGATTGAAAGATTCAAAGATCGAATTTAAAGGGCTGCATTGTGAAAAGATTGAAAATTTGTAATGAATATTGTTGCATTGCTAGATTGCTTCATTGTTGTGATAAGTATTTTATAACATGAACCCTTTTATGAGGTTATGCTTCTAATTATAAAACAATAATATAGATTTATAAACATTTAGGACAATATAATGGTACATCAGTTTTTTATTGATAAAAGACCCCAGAACGGCATGAATTATAAGGAATATATTCAAAGCGTTATGAATGATATTGCGACAGGGAAGCAGGATGCAATGAACGAAGAAGAAAAAGAGCATTTTGATTATAAGAAACTTAACATGCAGAGAAGCAGCCGAATAGAAAAAACGTATACTGTTTCCGATGAGTTGAAATCAGTTATTAAGAATATAAAGAGCAAACAGCTGTGGATGACAATTACGGAAGGCTGGTGCGGGGATTCTGCACAGACTCTTCCGCATATTGTTAAGATGGCTGAACTAAATCCTAATATAGAACTAAAAATATTGTTAAGAGATAAGAATCTTGATATTATGGATTTGTACTTAACCAACGGCACCAGAAGCATTCCAATATTTGTAGTTCTTGATGAAGCAGGGAATGAGCTTCTAAGGTGGGGCCCGCGCACAAAAGTATTGCAGGAACAAATGAACCAGTGGAAAAGCGAAGGCATTGTTAAACCTGAATTATATGAAAAACTTCACCTGTGGTATGCGCGCAATAAAGGCAAAGAAATAGAAGCCGAGTTTATAAAAATTCTTTCAGTATAAAATCGTTTTTCTTAGTGCCTTGGTGTCTTTGTGGCAAAAACAATTCCGCCACAAAGGCACGAAGACACAAAGTAAAAGCAATCGGCCTGGAGCATTATGAGGATTTGGAAAATGCGTTGAAGATTTAAAAATTAAAGATTGAAAGATTCAAAAATTAACAAGTTACAGGTTTGAAGGTTGCAGGTTTTCAAGTTGTAGAGACGGGGCATGTTTACTACTATGTGGCCCCGTCTTTACAATGCTTCAAGCCGGTAGCAAAACAATAGTTAATAAGCATCTTTTCTGTGGCTGAATGAATACAATAACACTTCCTGTTCTAAAATATCATAGCGCAAACGGTACTTACCAACTCTGATCCGCCACTGGCCTGCACCTTTAGCCACATTTGTCAGTTTCTTAATATTATGCTCACGACTGATATTGTATGGGTCATTCTCTAAAATGTCGAGAAGGTCTTCAACCAAAGGGATTAAATTATGATTATTCTTAATAGTGCTTCTCAAATCCCGTTGGTAACCCGGAGTAGCAACAAGATGAAACATAATTTAAGATTTTTGCTTCTTATTTTTTCGTTTAGCCGTAGCTTTGTATTCTACTTTTAATTCATTTAGGAAATCTCTTGCATCCATGATATTACCATGTTGGTAAGCTTTATAACCTTCGGCTATTTGTTTCTTCATTTTGGGATCTTGTAATTCAAGGTAATCTTCAAGGTCATCAATGTTCATTAATGCAGCTACGGGTATGCCTCCTTTTTCCAGTATAAACATTTCTTTGTTTACATTAGCCCGGCGGACAACCTTGCCAAGGTTATTGCGCGCTTCTGTAAGCGGCAAACGGTGTACCAGGTGTTTGGGTTTTGTTAAAGCCATAAGAACCTCTATGAAATAAATTGTACAATATTATACATAAATGTACATTACATGATAAACAATAAATAGCTTGATTTCAAGAATTTAATACTCCTCAGACGCTTTTGCACCTTTCCATTGGCTTAGAACATTATGAAGATTTGGAAAACGTGTTGAAGAACTAATTATTATCTATATACCATATTATCAAGTTTTCAAATTACGATTTTTACGACGTGAGAGAATTCGCAAATAGACGGCTATAAATGGGACTAAATAAAACACAATTTGTTCAGCATTGGGATCACATGCAGCTTGTAATTTTCTCAACCATCTATTTTTAACTTCGTGGATCTTATACAATTCACTATTAAGAGTGTCTGGACTTACATTATACCATATTGTATTGTTGATATTGGTATTAAGGAGCTTTTGAACAGCGACACCCTTGACGTCGAACGAAATGTTTGTCCTTTTGTTTAAGTCGTCATTATGTACTTCGATGAGAAATATTAATATAACAATAAAGAGAAGTATTTTCTCAATAAAATTTTTTGGGTGTTGTGACTTAGAATTTCCTAACATAAATGATAACAAAGCAACAAGAATTATGACATAAAAACTCCGTGTCTGCATTTTAACATTCTCTTGTGCTGTCATTGAGCTAACATCCATTGCCATGTTTTCATGTAGAAATGTTCGAATTGCAGAATTGTGCGCCAAAATATCACTAGCTTTTACGTGTATCGAGTCAACCCGAAACAAAATGGGGGTGGTCAAAGGTATTATCGGTTCACGTGGTGGTGCAAGGAAGCGGATCGAAATAAACAAAGTAGCGCTAAAAATAATACTAATATAGATAAAATTATTCCTGAGCCATCCAAGTAAGTATTTTATGAAATTATTGATATGTATTATTTTGTTCATAATTAAACAATTATATAATGTGGCAGTAATTTAATATTATGTATTTTACCTTTCCAAACATAAAAACCAAGAAATGAGTGTAAATAATTTACTCATAAATATATTTATTATAAAGCAAAAATAAGAGCGTTTCATTTCATCCCTACCGGGATTTATATTTCTTCATCCCAGCGGGATAAAATATTTATAGAAAGAAATAATAAATAATGTGTAAAGTCCCGCAGGGACGGCATATAAAAATCAGAAGCGCTTCAAACATCAATTCAACAATGTATTTGTAAAGCCGGGACCGCATAGTGGTAAACATGCCCCGTCTCTACAAACGTATTTATCAATACAAAAAATCTAAATTATGTGTAAGAACATATTTAGTATAGCATGATTCACAAACCCAAATATTATCATTGTTCCTGTAACCAAAAGGTTGGGTCTGAAGGCTAATATTTTCCCAACAGAGGCGGCAATGCTCGTGATCCCAACCATCTTTCTTTAATTCCATAAACTGAGCACCAACAGGCAACTTTTTGCCTGTTTCCTGCCAGCCAATTGCACCATTAAGTCTGAAATATTCTGCATCAGTCGGTTTAAAATGAACTTTATTCCAGGTTGATAATTCATCAAGAATGATTGCAACATCCATTGGCTGCCAGTATCCATCTATATAAGGAAATGCTTTTCCTGGTTGAAATATCGATATGTATTCTGAATCGTATAAAGATAATTTTACGGACTTTGAACTAATATCCTTCAGCGATATAATTGTAACAGAACCGGAATCTTTCCATGAGGCGATATTATAAAGCCATCCTGTATCATTCCTTATTCCTGATACGTGATTGAATGAACCAATAATCATATAATCTTTTCCGTTGGATTCAATAGAATCAATTCTGAATTGCGGTAAAGAATCCAGCCCTTTTATTTCCATAGTAATTATTTCCCGGTTTAAATTATAATAAATAATTTACTCATAAATATATTTATTAAAAAGTAAAAACAAGGGCATTTCATTTCGTCCTTGGTGGGACTTGTATTTCTTCATCCCAGCGGGATGAAATATTTATAGAGAGAAAAGATAAAGAATGTGTAAAGTCCCGCAGGGACGGCATATAAAAATCAGAAGCGCTTCAAACATCAATTCAACAATGTATTTGTAAAGACGGGGCATGCCCCGTCTCTACAAACGTATTTATCAATTCTGAGTCATTAAT
>JARLHB010000551.1 GCA_031292465.1 Ignavibacteriaceae bacterium | reverse complement strand
GGCCAGTCTTCCAGGTTATGCGGCCATCCAAGCCAGGTTGCTTCGTGGCGTTCCCATTCTGCAGCTATATATATATTTTGCTTATTCAAATGTAATCTCACTTCCCGTCAATAAATCTTTTATTAATATCTGAATACGCATCAATTCTCCTGTCACGAAGAAACGGCCAATTCTGACGGATATATTCAATCCTTGCAAGGTCAATTTCACCAAGTACAATTTCTTCTTTATCGACCGAACCCTGTGCAATTACAATTCCCTGCGGGTCGGCAATAAACGATGATCCCCAGAATTCAATACCGGCTGTATCTTTAACCTGCTTTTCCAAACCGACTCTGTTTACAGCAGCAACGTAAACACCATTAGCCACGGCGTGGCCTCTTTGTACCGTCTGCCATGATTCAACCTGCGGCTTTCCATGTTCTTCTTTTTCATACGGATGCCATCCTATAGCAGTAGGATAAAAAATAATATCCGCGCCTTTCAAAGCGGTTAAACGTGCCGCTTCGGGATACCACTGGTCCCAGCATATTAACGTGCCGATATTCCCGGACTTAGTTTTTACCGATTTGAATCCAAGATCGCCCGGAGTAAAATAATATTTTTCATAATATGCAGGATCGTCAGGGATGTGCATTTTCCTGTAAAGGCTTTTTATTTTACCGTCGGCATCAATAACTACTGTGCTGTTATGATACAGGCCGGGCGCACGTTTTTCAAACAATGAAGCAATAACTGTTACGCCGTTTTTCTTTGCAGCTTTGCATATTGCCTCTGTTGAAGGGCCGGGTATTGTTTCGGCAAGTTTAAAGTTTTCTAAATCTTCAACCTGACAAAAATACTGCGAGCGGAAAAGCTCAGGCAGGCATATTACATCTGCGCCTTTTTTAGCAGCTTTGTCTATCCATGCGATAGCTTTTTTCAGATTATCATCCGGGTTTTTACCGAGTGAAATTTGTATCAGCCCTGCCGTATATTTTTTACTGTTGCTTTTTCTTTTTGCCATGTTAATATCTAAATTTATTTTAAAATGAGATCCAAATCATTTATTCAAATATATATCATTAAGTCTTATTTTTTTGCCGGCATGATATAATTTCCGTTTTGGTCGTATTCCCTGATGGTTTGAAGTTTACCGGCAATATAATATTCTTCTTTTTGAAGCTTTCCGTTTTCATAATAGGTTTTTGCACTGCCGTCAAGCTTGCCTTCCCAGTAGTTTTCAACTTTTTTTATTGCGCCGTATTTATAATAATATTTTTTCGTACCCGTAATTGCGCCGTAAGCATAGTTAGCTTCAGACTCAAGCAGCCCGCTGTCATTGAAGGTCTTGTAAATTCCGTTTGGCACACCGTTCAAATTGTAGAAAAGTTCTTTTAATTTTCCCGTTGTATAATAAACCAGTTCTATACCGGATTTTATGTTTTTCAGGTAGTTACATTCAGATTCCAGTGTTCCGTCTTCATAATAATTTCTTGTAATTCCCTGTTGAACACCGTTTAGATAATCGGCGGATACTTTTACTATTCCGTTATCATAAAAAGAATAAGACCTGTCCTGCAAAGTATCTCTTACATAGTGCCATTCGTTTTTAAGGAAGCCGTTATCGTAGAAATCGCACGCAATTCCTTCTTTTTTCCCATCCTTGTAAAATATTTCATTTTTCATTGAACCGTTAGGATAATAAGTTCTTTCTGTTTTCTCCTCCGATTCCAATTTGCCAAAGAGGCTGTATTTGATTCTATTCTTCAGTTCGCCGTTAACATATGTATCCTTTACGCGCAGGTCACCGGCAAGGTCATAAATTTTTACTTCGCCTTCAAGCTTATCATTTTTGAAGTAGGATCGCAATGCAACAGTGCCGTTATCGCTATATACAGTTGAGGGCCCGTTTCTTAAACCATTTAAATATGTTCTTTCAACTTCAATTTTACCGTTTTTAAAATAAGTTTTAGACATACCATTTAAGTCACCGTTAGCATAATTCCAATCACCTTCTAATTCACCGGTTTTATAATATGTATGTATAATCCCCTCCAGCTTTCCATGGATATAATTCTGCACCGCCCAAAGCTCACCGGTTTCATAGTACCATTTTGATGTGCCTTCTTTTAAGCCGTCTTTGTAATTCCAATCAGTACTAAGCAAACCATTTTCAAAATACCAGTCCGATTTGCCGTTTTCTTTATCATTTACAAAGTTCCAGACTTTCCATTTACGGCCATCGGGGTAATATTCCGTATATTCGCCGTTAAGTTTTCCGTTAACGTACTCCCCCTGTGTTTTTAATACTCCATTGGGATAAAAAGTCTTCTTAATTTCCTTACCTGATATATTCTGGGTATAGCCGGCAGAAGTAAAAAGCAGCATAATCAGTGTTATTAATATTACCGGCTTAGTATTTTTCAGCATGATGTTTTTATTGAAATATGTCTTAATTTTGTTCTTAAAATAAAATTCAACTTTAAAATTAAGACTATTTTAGCAGAAGAAAAATTGATAAATATTCGGATATTCTTAAAAGATATCTGTCAAGCTCAGAATCAAAATAACAGACTGAAATGCATCACCACCATCATCATAATTCAACTATACAAAAGAATTTAATATTATCAATTTTATTAAATTCTATAATTGTTGCCGGCGAAATTGTTGCTGGTATTTTAAGCAACAGCCTTGCTCTGGTTTCCGATGCACTTCATAACTTCAGCGACCTGCTTACATTATTTTTAAGCCTTGCTGCTGTAAGGATGTCATCATGGAAAGCTACCCCGAATAAATCATACGGATACTTAAGAGCAGAAATAATTGCAGCTTTTGTTAATTCCTCCGCACTTGTAATAATCGGCGTATATATAATTTATCAGGCAGCCGGCAGATTATTTGTCCCGGAAAAAATAACTGCTTCATGGGTAATAATTGTTGCTGCTGTTGCCTTTGTGGGGAACGCACTTTCTACACTTCTTTTAAGCAAAAATTCGAAAGAAGACCTTAATGCAAAATCAGCTTACCTTCATCTTTTTTATGATTCTGTTAATTCGTTGCTTGTTATTGTCGCCGGAATTTTAATTTATTATTTTAACTGGACAATCCTGGACCCCATATTTTCTATATTAATCGGCTTGTTTATAATTAAAAGCGGATGGGATGTAGTACTTGAAGCTGTAAATATTTTAAGCGAAGGTACGCCGAAAGATATCGACATAAATGATGTAACTTCATTTATTACATCATTCCCTGATGTAAAAGAAATTCACCACTTACATATATGGTCTATTTCATCAAAGATGAATGCTTTATCCGTACACGTTGTGGTACCTGATCAATTTATAAGCAAAGGTTATTTAATAATAGCCGGGCTTCGGAAAGCATTGAAAGAAAAGTTTAATATAGATCATCCCACAATTCAACTTGAAGCGGATTTAAGCAAGGAACAGAATGGGATAGTAAAAATTGACAGCCATATTGACGGCGGGATATAAAAATATTTACAAAATTATATAAATTGATAAAATTAAATGTGCTTTTTAAGTTAGCCTATTATAAGATTACAAACATTTTAACCACCCCCGGCTAAAGCCGCTCCCCTCCTTACTAAGGAGGGGATTAAGGGGAGGTCGT
>JARLHB010000550.1 GCA_031292465.1 Ignavibacteriaceae bacterium | reverse complement strand
TAAAGCTTTAAGTATGCTTGATGCGGAAGGCAAAATTGCTTCGGTTATCGTTCAGTTAGCCGATGAAATAGGTAGGATTAAAAAGGGTCAGGTTGAGATTCAAAAACTTCCATTTCAGCATGATATGGCTAATATGGCTGGCACATCAAGAGAAACTATATCACGCACAATGCATATATTTGCTAAAAAAGGTTTCGTGGAATTTGACCGCAATGGATTAAAAATATTAGATTATGAAAAATTCAAGGAAGCGTATCTTTAAGCCTTTATTATTTCTTCCTCCGTTTTGATTATCAAAAATCCTCATAATAGGTGCTTCTGGTCATTTAGTATGGTATCTATCGTCTAAATCATTTCCGAAGTGCTTATTTTTTTTATTTTTCCCCTCTTCTTGTTGGCATCTTTTAATTTATTTGATCTCCAGCCTTAATAGTTGGCACCTATTTTTAATAGTTAAATCTCATACAATAATTATAGTTTTCGCCTTGATGGCTATAATAATTGGGAAAATTATTTGTTTAATAAAACTGGAGGTTATTATGTTCAGATCCACAATTAATATTTCTGTTTTTATTTTATTTACCTTCCTTATCTGTAGCTGTATAACAAATGCTCAGGGATCAAATCAATTGATCTCAAGAAATCTTACCGGGGAACCGGTTATAAATGGTATTTCCTTTGACGATGTCCTTAATTCAAAATATTTTGAATACTATGCAACGGAAACTAAAATTTTTGATAGAAATGGTACTGAAATATTCTCACCCCCCTTTCCCTCCAAAATAACCCATTTCGCTCAAAAATTATATTATGGACCATCGGAGGAAAATTTCGCTTATGTCGTATTGGATAATCTTAATATTTATTTAATAGATCTTAAAACAAATTCTGCCAATATTATGAAGCAGGGATATTTATCCCCTGTCGGAAACTCTAACATTGAACAGGTTCAGGGAGCAGATAACATTTATCTTCTCACAGCTAATGGTCTTTATATAAATAAAGATACTCTCAAAACCTGGCAAATTGATTCAACCGGTCTTAATGGTTCAGTTATAACAAGATTTGCAATTGATTCTCTTAAGCGTGTTTATGTCGCTACCGGTAATGGAATTTTTACCCAGGATGCCAATTCAAATATTTGGCAGCATCTGGCTTCTTTTAATTTTACCGATAGTTTGTCTTCTGTTTTCATCGACCGTTTTCAGGAATTGTTTTCGGCAGGTACAAATGGTTCTTTGTATAAAAGCACTGACTTTGGCTCTACCTGGGTAACTGATGCCGCCTGGAATTACGGTGTGGCAAACAAATATACAAGAAATGCCTATGGAGATTTATTTATTATTACAACCGATAATAAAATATATAGACAACCCCCCATTTCAAGCGCTTGGTCTGAAGTTGATGCCGGAATATTCTATATCACCAATAACCCTGTCACTTACAACAGGATAAGCGGCGATACCGTTCTCTTCGCTTACACAAATTTCGGTCTCTTTGTTAGCTTCGATAGAGGCACTTCTTGGACTCTCAGGAATAGGGGATTGCAGACAGAAAAAGTATTCGGCTATATTCAAACTTCTGACCACAAGGATGTAATCTCAAATGTTCAGGGAGCTTTTATAAGTGCTGATGATTCAATTTGGAATAAAATATTTCCCCTGATTGGCTTGACAAGTGGTATCCGTCTTGATAAAGATGCATTGGGCTATCTTTATTCTGTCATTCCTCCCGCACCTGGTTCTTTCCATTTCAGTTCTGTTTATAAAAGTACTGATAATGGTGCTGTCTGGTCCGTGGATACTGCCGGCCTCTCCTCAACTTACGGTAACATTTTCTACATTGATGAATACGGTACTCAGTACTCTGTTGGTTCACTTTCTGGTGTTCCCGGTTATGTATTTAAAAAACCATTAAATGCAAGCTGGCAGTTGGATACTACTGGATTATTTGCTAATAGCAGTTCTTTTGGCTCCTCTATCATTTCGGATAGAAAAGGATATCTTTATCTCTCCGGCTCTTATAATGGAAGAAATTATTTAAGAAGACCAATAAATGGAACCATCTGGGCACCTGATATTAGCGGTATCCCTCAAGAAAATCTTAATAATTATTTCACAAAAATGACTGTCCATAAGGATGGTACTATTTTCGCAACTGATGGCATAAATTTAATGGAAAGAATCAATAATTCATGGTCTGCTATTCCATTTCCCGGTACAGGCATTTCAGCCTTTGCAGTGGATACCTCGGGTACTATTTACCTCGCACTCACAAATTCTTCTAACAGTCTGATCTATTCAAGCCCTGATAAAGGTCAAACCTGGAATCATGTTTTAGGGTTTGATAATGTTCCGGTAAACTCTTTACGTTCTTTTGAAGGTACAACTTATGTTTTAACTGACGGATTAGGTATTTGGGCAATTGAAAAAGTGACAACCGGAATAAATGATCGGGTAAATGTTGTATCATCTTTTCTATTATATCAGAACTATCCAAATCCTTTTAACCCTTCTACTACAATTAAATATTCTATTAATGAAAAAGGCTTGGTAAAACTGGTCGTTTATGATCTGCTTGGACGTGAAATATCCAGTCTTGTTAATGAAATAAAAAACTCCGGCGAGTATAGCATCCGGTTTAATGGCGACAGGCTTTCCAGCGGTGTGTATTTTTATAAATTAACTGTAAATAATAATTCTCTTGTCAGAAAGCTTTTGCTTCTGAAATAAATATATCAAAAAAGAAAGCCCCCAATCGGGGGCTTTCTAAGTAATTCAGCAGCTTAATTCACACTTACTTTACATTTTATCCAATTCAGATTGAATATCCTGTGCTTCCTGCAGGTGTTCCTTTAACGTAGGCAGTGTACTATTAATCCAGCTCTTTAATCCGGAATTCTGAACCGTTGTTAATGCGTTCTGGAATTCTGCAATGTCCCTTTGATGATCCTCAATCATTAACTTAATATACTCCTTATCAAAGGAACTTCCGGATAAGGAATTAAGGTCAATTAATTTTTGTCTGTATTCATCAGTTCCGGTTCCGGTTTCAATTTTGCTTGTCTCTGGAAGATCTCTTAACTGCTGATATGCATTTGTATGGTAATCTTCTATCTTCTTGGCAAATTGTTTTACGCTTTCAGAAGTTGCCTTTTTTTCGGCTAACTTACTAAGGTTTATTTCTATCAT